>NZ_JBMDKJ010000035.1:0-62931 GCF_057809655.1 Niveispirillum sp. FG148 | reverse complement strand
GAGAACGCGAGAGCGGCACAGAGCGATTGGAACAGGCCGTCCAGGCCTATGAAAAAGCCCTGCTGGAATACACACGCGACCGCATTCCCCTCGACTGGGCCGCGATCCAGAATAACCTGGGCACCGCGCTCGCGACGCTGGGAGAACGCGAGAGCGGCACAGAGCGATTGGAACAGGCCGTCCAGGCCTATGAAAAGGCCCTGCTGGAAAGGACGCGCGACCGCGTTCCCCTCGACTGGGCCGCGACCCAGAATAACCTGGGCAACGCGCTCACGACGCTGGGAGAACGCGAGAGCGGCACAGAGCGATTGGCACAGGCCGTCCAGGCCTATGAAAAGGCCCTGCTGGAATGGACACGCGACCGCGTTCCCCTCAACTGGGGCGGGAGCTTTGGGAACCAGGGCGCGGCCCTGGTATCCCTGGCCGAGCGGCGCGGGGATATGGGCATGGCGCAGCGGGCATTGGAGCAGATCCGGCAGGCGCACACGCTTTTCGCCGATATCGGGCATCCGTTGGCGGGCTACTACCGGGCGCAGCAGGCGAAAGCCGAATCGCTGCTGCAACGGCTGCAAGCAGGAGCTACCGCCCCACAGACGGCAGCCCCAACCGGCAATGTTTCACAACCCCGATGAGCCCCGTCGCTGCCGCTCCCGCTACGGCGTTGGCGCTGCGGGAGCCGCCACCGGTGCCGCCGGCTTCACCACAGGCGCGGGCGGCAGCACGGTCAGGGTGCCGGCGGCCGTGCGGGCGAAGCGGGAGCCGTCGATCAGGTCGTCCAGGCGGGCCGAGGGCAGGGTGAAGGACCCGGCCGTGACGGCGCGCGCCAGATAGACCAGACGGAAGCTGCCGCTTTCCGGCATGCTGTCCAGGGCGGCCACGAACCGGTCGTCACGGAATTCGACCAGGGCCGCTTCCGACAGCGACCCCAGCCAGGACAGGTCGCCCAACTGCGCACTGCCGGCCAGACGCACATTTTCCACCACCAGACCGGCGGGCAGCGGGTCGATCAGCAGCAGCGGGCCATTGGTCTGCGTCTGCTCCACCTTGCCTTCCAGCACAACGACCAGCAAGTCGCCGGCGCGCAGCTTCGACAGGTCGGCCGGGCGGCCCTTGCCATCCTTGATCTGCCGGGTCAGGGACAGGCCGCCGGCCGCTTCCGCCTTGTCCGGATTGTTCAGGATGCCGGCCGTGGCCGTCAGGGTGCGCAGCGGCTGGTCGCCATTATTGCGCAGGGACAGCGACGCCGCCTCCGTCAACGCGCGCAGCAGCGGGCGTTCGCCCGTCACCGGCTGCCCGTCCACCGTCAGGTTCAGGGCCGGGCCGCGCGTGGCCAGCCCCTGGGCCGCCAGCAGCAGCCAGGCGCGTTCCTGCGTGGCGACCAGGGCCGGGTCGCGCAGCATGCCGGCCAGCGCCGCTTCTTCCGCATTGATGCGGCCGGCATCGGCGTTGGCCGCGATCAGCAGCGCCAGCGTCGCCGCCCGGTCGCGCAGGGGGGAGCCGAAATCGCGGATGCCCGTGACCAGCGGCAGCGGATCATCCAGACGGGCCAGGGCATCGCCCGCCCGCTGCCCATCGCCCAGAATGGCGAAGGCGGCGGCGATCTGGACCCGGGCCAGACGGGTCGGCACACGGGCCTGGAACGTCTCCTGGAAGAAGCGCAGGGGCGTGGCGTCGATGGCGCGGGCGCGCGCCGCGACATAGAGCGAATAGGCCCGCGCCGGCAGTTCGGCATCTTCCACCCAGCTATTGCCGATGGACCGGACCAGATAATCCAGGCCGCGGCGATAGCCATCGTCGGGCACGGTGAAGCCTGCTTCGCGCGCGCGGGTCAGCACGTCCAGCGCAAAGGCCGTGATCCACGGATCGGCCGGCCCGTCATGCGCCCAGAGCGAGAAGGCACCATCGGCGCGCTGCCGGCCGATCAGCCGTTCGACAAGATCGTCGGCCTTGGCCCGCAGCTTGTCATCCGCCGGCAGGCCCAGCGCCTTCAGCCAGTCGTTGGAACCGGCCAGCGGCAGCAGGCGGGCCGCGATCTGGTCAGCCGACCCGAAGGGCCGCGTATCGATCAGCAGCAGATTGGTCAGCGCATCCAGCGGCGCATGCGCCGACACCATGGCCAGCCGCGTGGAGGCACCGGTGATGGTGCCGTCGGGCTTCGGTGCCGTCAGCGACAGGGACTGGCCCGGCGCCAGTTGCCCGCGCACCTGCGACACGGCCACGGCATGGGCCGGGCGGATGTTCAGCGGGAAACGGCGGGTCAGGCTATAGCCTTCGGGGCCGGAAACAGTGACCACCAGCACGCCGTAGCCCGGATCGCCGGCCACGGCCAGACGTTCCAGGACCGTCTTGCGGCCGGGTGCCCAGCCGGCCAGGGTCGTTTCCGCCTTGCCACCTTCAAGCTTCACCGGCCCCTCGGCCGTCAGCGTGACCTTGTAGGTGCCGCGTGGCCCCGACAGGTTGTTCAGGTTCAGGGCGATGCGCGCCCGGTCGCCCGGCGCCAGGAAGCCCGGCATCACCATGTCGGTGGCGACATCATCCCGTATATCCAGCGCCGCGCGACCGACACCCACCTTGGTATCGCTCCAGGCCACGGCTGTCAGGGCCAGCCGGCCCGTCATATCAGGCAGGTTCAGCGTCACCTGTGCCTTGCCGTCGGCACCGACGGTGACGACGCCGGAATGCAGGGCCGTGACGGGACCGCTGCGCGGTGCCACCGTCTGACGGGGGGCGGCCTTGCCGGCATCGCTGCCGCTCGCCACCGGAGCCTCATTGGCGCCGACCAGCTTGCCATAGACGTCGCGCATTTCCACGGCCAGACGACGCTTGCCCAGGAACCAGCCGGCGGGGTCGACGGCTTGTGTCTCCGGCAGGCGGGCCACGCCTTCATCCACGGCAGTGACCAGCACCCGCACCGGCGTACCGGGGGCGGCACCTGCCACCGTCACCGGCAGGGTGACAGGCGTACGCGGATGCGCGGTCTTCGGCATGTCGACGGCGACGGACAGCGTCCGGTCGGCCGGATCGATGGCAACCCAGCCCATGCCAAGCGCCCGGCGCGGCGGGGTGCGGTTGGTCGTGTCCGCCGGCGCGAAGGCCGTGGCCAGCACATAGGCCCCCGCCGTCACATCCTTGGGCAGCGGCAGCTCGACGAAGGCGCCTTCCGTGCCGATCTCGCTGACGACAGTCTGGCGGATGGCCCGATCGGCGAGCGCGATGACCACGGTGCCGGCATAGGGCGGGCGGACGAAGACGCGGACCTTGTCGCCGGCCTTGTGCAGCGGCTCCTGCACCTTCACCTCAACCGCGTCGGGCGTATCGCCCAGCTTGGCCGACACCCACCAGCCGGCGGAGAAGCGGACCGAAGACGCGATGCCCGTGGCCGGATCATAGACCTCCAGCCGATAACGGCCGGCGCGGACCTGGTCCTCAATGCTGGCCGGCTTGCCCGACTCGACGCTGAGATTGCCGCCCGTCAGGCGGCGGTCCTTGACGATGGTGCGGTATTCCCAGCGGCCATCGGCGGCGAACCATTCGTAATCATATTCCTCTTCGAACAGGTCCCAGGACAGGCCGGTTTTGGCGATCTTCTGTCCGTCCGGGCCCACGGCCACGACATCCACCGCCACCGTCGCCCCCTCCGGCACGGCATCACCGGCGAAGTTGGGCTTCAGGCCCAGGGAAAAGGGCTGATTGTCGATGGGCAGCACCAGTTCGTGATCGACGGACCGGCCGCCGACATCATGCAGCGTGGCGCGCAGCACGGCCTCCATGCGGCGCGTCGTTTCCGGCAGCTTGTCCAGATCGATGGCGATCTGGGCCTTGCCGTCGGTCGCGGTCGTGAATCCGGGCAGGGCCCGCTTGTCCGGGCCTGGCTGCTGCTGCACCAGCCCGAAGCGATAGCCATCCAGGCCGGGCCAGGATTTGTCGCTGGACCGCAGGGTCACGGTCAACTCGCCTGGCAGCAGGCCGGCCGCGGCCCCCGTCAGATAGCGGGCATCGACGGACAGGTTCAGCTTGCCATCGGCGCCGATGCGGGCGCGGTCGGCGGACAGGCCGAAATCGACGCGGGCCGGGGCCACGTCACCGACATTGAATTTCGTCTGGCCCACGGCCGGACCGGCCGCGTCCAGATGGGCGGTGGCGGTCCAGCGGCCCGCGGGAGCGTTGGCCGGCAGCTCGAAGCGCAGCACATGCCCGCCCTCGCCGCTGTCATCGACAAGGCGGCGTTCAACCTCCAGCCCGTCCGGCCGCATGACCTTCACGGTCAGTTTCTGCCCTGGCAGCGCCTTCGCCTCCGCATCGCGCAGCAGCGAGGTCAGCCAGACCGGGTCGCCGGGGCGATACACCCCGCGTTCGGGGAACATATAGGCGTCGGCGGCACCGGGGACGGGCCGGCCGCCATCGCCCTTGCCGGCCAGTTCGACCACGGGGGCGCCGAAATCCAGCAGGGAGAAGCCACCATCGGCACTGGATGCAAACAGGGCCTGGGGTGCCGCCTCGTTCACACCCGATACCTGGGCCGCATCGAAGCGGGCCATGCCGTCGGGACCGGTGATGGCCCGCCCCAGTTCGCGCTTGTCCCGCGCCACCAGACGCAGTTCCACGCCAGCCAGCGGCTTGGCGGTAACCAGCGACCGGGCAAAGACGTAAAGCCCGTTGCCGGCCTTGTAATTGGCCAATCCCAGGTCGGAGACGACGAACCATTGCGTGGCCCGCTTGTCCCAGGCCTGGAAGGACAGCGACGCATCTTCCGCCACAGCGACATAGACGCCCGGCGTCAGATCACCCAGCACGGCATCGATGGGGAACGGGGTCTGGGCGCCCTTGTTGCGCTCCCCCCCGATGGCCATTTCCCCGCGCCAGACGCGCTCGCCCTTCTGGTCCAGCACATCGCCGATCTCGAAATCGGTCATGGTCTGGTTGGAGCGGCCGTAATAGATCTGCTCCACCAGTGCCCGGTCGTTCAGGCGCAGCACGGTCAGGCGCGCCCGGTCGACATTGACACTGCGCAGCGGCAAGCCATCCACGCCGACGCGCGGCAGGATGTAGCCCTGACCACGGAAGGACAAGGACGGCTTGCGGTCGGGCACCGACAGGTCACGGCTGATCGATGTCGCCAGCTTTTCCTTGGTCCCCAGCGCCGGCAGTCCGGCATTGATGGTCACGGCATAGCGCTGACCATGCTTCAGCCCGTCCAGGCACAGGCTCTGGTCACGGGTGGAAATGGTCACACCCTGGCCGGGTTCGATGGAGATATAACGCGCCAGTTCGTTGGTCTTGCCCTTCTGCCGCGGCAGGGGCCGGGAAAAGGCGAAACAGGCCTGCGGTTTGTCGCGTTCGGCCGCGACCTCCACCCCCGTCAGATCGAAGGGCCGCGACTCCGGCCCCGCCGCCGGCTTCGATGGATCGGCTGGCGTCGGCGGACGCGGGCCTTCCTGGGCAAGGGCAGCGGGCGCCAGAAGCATGCTCGTGGCGAGCAGCAGGGTGGTAATGCGCGGCATCTTGATCGGGATACGGGTGACGGGACGGGACAGGGGATGGTGATCCGGCACCAGAAATATGGCACCAGAACGGCCAGAGGACGCTGTTTTCCGGCCGTTTGCAACAGGGTCGTTGGCGGACAGGCTGGAAAGGCTCCCCGTGACAGGGCCCCCGCCCCCGTGATAGCGCCATGATAGACCATTCCGCCGTGAAGGCCGCCATGACCGAACCCGACGACAACGCCCCCGCCCCCCGTCGCCTGCCGGGCCTGGACTGGCCCCGGCTGGCCCTCTGGTTCGGCGGTTTCGCCCTGTTGGGACCGGCGCTGTGGAACGGCTATCCCATCGTGTTCTTCGACACGGGCGGATATATCAAGCGCGTGCTGGACTGGGATCTGGAACCCGGCCGCTCCTTCTTCTATGGCCTGTTCCTGTTCATCAGTTCGGCCGGCTGGTTCAGTTTCTGGGGGCCCGTGCTGGCGCAGTGTGCCGCCACGCTCTGGCTAATCCATGTGACGCTGCGCAGCCATGGTATCGGCATCCGCGACTGGCCGGCGGCGCAGGTGACAGGGATCGTCGCCCTGCTGCTGTCGGCGCTGACCGGCGTGTCCTGGTACAGCGCGCAATTGATGCCCGACATCCTGCTGCCGCTGCTGGTGTTGGCCTTCTGGCTGCTGTCCTTCCGCTGGGATCGGCTGTCGGCTGGGGAAAGGCTGGGCGTGGCGGCCATTGCCCTGCTGGCGCTGCTGTCGCACATGTCCAGCATGGCGCTGGCCATGGGGCTGGTGGTGGTGATTGCTGGGGCCCGGCTGCTGGACCGCTGGCGCGGCTGGGGCCTGTCGCCGCGGCTGGGACCCGCGGCCGGCCTGCTGGCCGCCAGTCTGGTGCTGATGCCCACCCTGCACATGGCCCTTATCGGCAAGCCGGGTTTCACGCCGGGCGGACCCGTCTTCATCTTCGGCCGGCTGGTGCAGGATGGCCTGGCGCAGCACTATCTGGCCGACCATTGCCCGGACCCGTCCATCAGGCTGTGCGATTACCGCGACCGTCTGCCCAATACGGCCGATGATTTCATCTGGCACAAGGACAGCCCGTTCACCGCCATCGGCGGCTGGGACGGGGCCAATGCGGAACTGTCACGTCTGGTGACGGGCATCATCACCGCCTATCCCGGCGCCTTCCTGTCCACGGCTTTAGTAGCCACGGCCGACCAGTTCACCATGGTGAAGACCGGCGACGGGCTGGATGAATGGCAGGAGGTGACGCGCTGGATCTTCCGCAGCTTCATGCCGGAAGCCCAGAACCTGGCCTTCATCAGCGCCCGACAGCAGCGCGAGCAGATTCGGCAGCCGCTGTTCGACACCCTGAATGCCGTGCATGTGCCTGTGGCGATGGCATCCTGCCTGGGGCTGCTGGCCGCCCTGGGCTGGGGCCTGCGGACCGGGCGGCGTGATCTGGCGGCACTCGCCCTGTTCACCCTGATCGCCCTGGCCGGCAATGCCTTCATCAACGGCGCCCTGTCCAACCCCCATGACCGTTACCAGAGCCGCCTGGTCTGGCTGGCGACCCTGGTCGTGCTGATGGCGCTGGCGGCGTGGCATCAGCAGCGCGCAACGCGGCGGTAAAGCAAAAAGGCCGCCGGGTTCCCCCGACGGCCTTTTCACAAGTCAACGCCAGCGCGCCGCTTACTTCTTCTGCGGCGCCGGGGCGGCCGACGGGGCCGGCATGGGGGAGCCGTCGATGTTGAACATCTCCACCTTGGCGGTCTTCTCCAGACCCTTCACCAGTTCCTCGGCGATCTCCTGCGCCACCGCCGGGCGGAGCTGCGGGGCAGCCTGGTCGAAGGTCGGCGGGGTCTGCTTGCGCTTGTCGGCGACCTTGATGACGTGGAAACCGAAATCGGTCTGCACCGGGGTCTGGCTGACCTCGCCCGGCTTCATGGCAAAGGCGGCGTCGGCGAAGGGCTTCACCATCTGGTCTTTCACGAAGTAGCCCAGGTCGCCACCCGTCTCCTTGGTGCCATCGGTGCCCTTCTCGGCCGCCAGCTTGGCGAAATCAGCACCACCCTTCAGCTGCTTGATGATGGAATCGGCCTCTTCCTTGGTCTTCACCAGGATGTGGCTGGCCTTCACCTCGTCCTGCGGCGGATGCTCCTTCGTCCACTTGTCGAAGGCGGCCTTCAGCTTGTCCTGGGTCAGCTTCTTGTCGATCTCACCCTTCAGCCAGGCCTGCTGCACGAAATTCTCTTCGGCCTGCTTCAGGCGCTTCTTCACCTCGGCGCTGTCCTGCAGCTTGGCCTTGTAACCGGCTTCGGTGACCAGCTGCGACTGCACCAGCTGTTCGACCAGCTGCGGATAGATCATCTGCAGGGGCATCTGCTGCACCTGCGGGTCCAGCTGCTGGAGCAGGCCCAGCACGTCGGAGCGCTTGAATTCCTTGCCGTTCACGCGGGCGACGACCGGATCGTCACCCAGGCTCGTGCCGCCGGCGGCGGGCTTGGCGGCCGGCTTGGCCGCGTCGGCCTTGGCGGCATCCTGCGCCAGGACGGGGTTCAGGGCAACGGCGGCGACCGACCCGAGGGCGGCGACAACCAGGGCGGCACGCATGGTCTTGAAAGACATCTGTAAGGGTTCCCTCGAAACAATCCGGTCGGCCGGCGGAACGTTTCGCCCCGGCCGCCCCGGCATAAAGCATGACAGCCCATCAGCAGGCAAGGCCCACGGGGTATGGGGCAGTTCCAATCGAAACAGTCAGAAAAAGGCCGTTTCATGGCCGCCAGACCGGTTTCTTGTGCCGATGCCGCATTGACCGGCGGGGCCTGCGGTCTTATCTGTGACGGGCACCGGGGCGGCTCGACCGCTCCGGGGCGGAGCCATCCCGGCGGCCAGCCCGGCCGTTACCGGGATTTCGTCGTGTCCGGTGTCCTTCGCGCCTGTTCCTTGAGGTGGAGTGCTTTCATGTTCGGTGCCATCGCCCGCAAGCTGTTCGGCAGCGCCAATGAGCGGGTGGTCAAGGGCCTGCGCAAGCAGGTGGAGGTCATCAACGCGCTGGAGCCGAAGCTGGCCGGCCTTTCCGATGCCGAGTTGCAGATGCGCACCGACTGGCTGCGCGACCGGCTGGAGAAGGGCGAGACGTTGAACGACATCCTGCCCGATGCGTTCGGCACGGTGCGCGAGGCATCAAAGCGTGTCATGGGCATGCGCCATTTCGATGTGCAGCTGATCGGCGGCATGGTGCTGCATAACGGCAAGATCGCCGAAATGCGCACGGGCGAAGGCAAGACGCTGGTCGCCACCCTGGCCGTGTACCTGAACGCGCTTCAGGGCAAGGGCGTGCATGTCGTCACCGTGAACGACTATCTGGCCCGCCGCGACGCCACCCACATGGGCCGGCTGTACGGCTTCCTGGGGCTGACCACGGGCGTCATCGTGCATGGGCTGGACGATGATGAACGCCGCGCCGCCTATGCCTGCGACATCACCTATGGCACGAACAACGAATTCGGGTTCGATTACCTGCGCGACAACATGAAGTACCGCCTGACCGACATGGTGCAGCGGCCCTTCAACTATGCCATCGTCGACGAGGTGGACAGCATCCTGGTCGACGAGGCGCGCACGCCGCTGATCATCTCCGGCCCCTCCACCGACGGTTCCGAGCTTTACATCGCCATCAACAAGGTTATGCCGCTGCTGGACGCCAGCGATTACGAGAAGGACGAAAAGGCCAAGGCCGTGTCCATGACCGAATCGGGCACGGAGAAGGTGGCCCAGATCCTGAAGCAGATGGATCTGCTGAAGACCGGCGACCTGTACGACATCCACAATATCTCCCTGGTCCACCATGTGAACCAGGCGCTGAAGGCGCACCAGCTGTTCACGGCCAACGTGGATTACATCGTCAAGGACGACAAGGTCGTCATCATTGACGAGTTCACGGGCCGCATGATGGAAGGCCGCCGCTATTCCGAGGGCCTGCATCAGGCCCTGGAAGCCAAGGAAGGTGTTTCCATCCAGCGTGAGAACCAGACGCTGGCCAGCATCACCTTCCAGAATTATTTCCGCCTCTATCCCAAGCTGTCCGGCATGACCGGTACGGCCATGACCGAGGCCGCCGAATTCTCGGAAATCTATGGCCTGGAGGTGGTGGACATTCCCACCAACCTGCCGGTCGCCCGCCAGGACAATGACGACGAGGTCTATCGCACGGCCGCGGAAAAGTACGATGCCATCATCAAGCTGGTGGAAGAGTGCCGGACGCGCCAGCAGCCGGTTCTGGTCGGTACCGTTTCGATCGAGAAATCGGAGACGCTGTCGACCCTGATGAAAAAGAAGGGCATCCCGCACCATGTGCTGAACGCCCGCTATCACGAACAGGAAGCCTATATCGTTTCGCAGGCGGGTCGTCCCGGTGCCGTAACGATTGCCACCAACATGGCCGGTCGCGGCACCGACATCCAGCTGGGTGGCAATCTGGAAATGCGCATCGAGCATGAGCTGGCCGACCTGCCCGAGGGCGAGGAGCGCAACCGCCGCATTGCCGAGATCAAGGCGGAGGTCGCAGCCGCCAAGGAGATCGTGCTGAAGGGCGGCGGTCTGTACGTGGTCGGCACGGAGCGCCATGAAAGCCGGCGAATCGATAATCAGCTGCGCGGCCGTTCGGGCCGCCAGGGCGATCCGGGTGCCTCCAAGTTCTTCCTGTCGCTGGATGACGACCTGATGCGCATCTTCGGCAGCCAGCGCCTGGATGGCATGCTGCAGAAGCTGGGGCTGGAACAGGGCGAAGCCATCATCCATCCCTGGATCAACAAGGCCCTGGAAAAGGCCCAGCAGCGTGTCGAAGCCCACAATTTCGACATCCGCAAGAACCTGCTGAAGTACGACAATGTCATGAATGACCAGCGCAAGGTCATTTATGAACAGCGCAAGGAGATCATGGAGGCCGAGGACGTCCAGGAGATGGTCGCCTCCATGCGGCACGAGGTGGTGACGGACATGGTGCGCCGCGCCATTCCCGAACATGCCTATGCCGAGCAGTGGGATCTGAACCTGCTGCACGAGGAATGCCTGCGCCTGCTGGGTGCTGACCTGCCCGTGCGCGAATGGGGCAAGGAAGAAGGCATCGCCGACGAGGAGATCACCGAGCGCCTGCTGAAATTCGCCGAGCAGAAGATGGCGGAGAAGGAAGCGGCCTATGGCGTCGAACTGATCCGCAATATCGAGAAGAGCCTGCTGCTGCAGATTCTGGATCAGGTCTGGAAGGACCATCTTCTGTCGCTGGACCATCTGCGCCAGGGCATCAATCTGCGCGCCTATGCCCAGCGCGACCCGCTGAACGAGTACAAGAAGGAAGCGTTCGAGCTGTTCTCCGGCCTTCTGGACAATCTGCGGGAGCAGGTGACCCAGATGCTGATGCTGATCCAGGTCCGCGTCAGCGAACCGGAAGTCCCGCCGCCCCCGCCCTTCCTGGGCGAGGAAACGCGCTTCGATCCGGCCATGGCCGGCGGCCTGCCTCCGGCTGACGCGGCCCTGCCCGAAGGCATGGTCCGCCGCGCCGCCGCCAGCATCCCCGCGTTCGGCACCGCCGGGCTGCCGGTAGCGGAGGAGATGGACCTGCGCGATGGCGAGACCTGGGCCAACACCCCGCGCAACGCCCCCTGCCCCTGCGGCAGCGGCAAGAAGTTCAAGCACTGCCACGGTGCCGCCGGCTGATCGGTTTCAGATATCGGCAAGACATGAAGGGCGGCCCATCTCGGCCGCCCTTTCTGTTCTGTTTGCGTCCTTCCATTCCGCCCTGCCATGCGGCTATGGTTTGCAGACCAATCCATAATGCCCGCCGCCCAAGGCCGGGCGCCAATCGGACATGACAATGGAAGCCTGGTCTGAATATTCGCGGTTCCTCATCGCGCTGTTCGCCATCCTCACCCCCTTTGCCGCCATCCCCATCTTCCTGGGCATGACGGAGGGTCGTGCCCCACGGGAACGCAACTCCATCGCCATGTCGGCCGTGATGACGGTGGCCACCGTGCTGATCAGTTCGGTGTTCCTAGGCGATGCCGTGCTGAAGGTGCTGGGCACCAGTCTGGCCAGCTTCCGTGTCGGTGGCGGCATCGTGCTGCTGCTGATCGCCCTGTCGCTGCTGAACGCCACCGTGTCGGCCGTGAAACAGACGCAGCAGGAAGCGGACGAAGCGGGGCAGCGTACGGCCATCGGTGTCGTGCCCCTGGGTCTGCCGCTGCTGGCCGGGCCCGGTTCCATCTCCGCCGTCATCATCGAGGCACAGCGTGGGGCCGGCTGGGAGCATTACGCCATCCTGGTCGGCTGTATCCTGGCCGTCTGCGCCTTTCTGCTGCTGACCCTGCGGCTGGCCGTGCCCATCGGGGCCAAGCTGGGCCAGACGGGCCTGAACATCATGAACCGCCTGACCGGCCTGCTGCTGGCCGCCGTGGCGGTGGAGATCATTGCCGCCGGTTTGCGGGCCCTGTTCCCGGGCTGGATGACCTGACGCCAGGGCCGGGCCCTGCCATGCGTGACATCCGTGCCTGTTGCGCTGTGGCCCGTTCGGCCTAGAGTGGCGGGAACGATTGATGACATCCTGGGAAGGCCCGCCATGACTCCCATCCGCACGACCGCCGCGATCCTGGCCCTTATGGCCCTGGCCGGCTGCGCCGCCACGCCGGCCCAGCGCGAATCGCGCAGCGGCCTGGATCCGCGCAAGGCCTGTATTGCGCAGTGCAACCGCGACGCCAATATCTGTACCGACCAGCATTCGGCCAGCAGCGGCAACACCTCCCAGATCGGGCGGTCCGATTACGGGATGGGCGCCACCTGCAAGGCCGAGCTGCAAAGCTGCCTCGCCCGCTGCTGATCGGCGGGGTGGTCGGCCCCCGCGTCGATCCATGGTTCGGGATAGAAGATGACGATCAAGGTTCTGCGTCCCCTGACGGTCCTGTCACTGGCCGCCCTGCTTGCCGCCCCCCTGCCAGCCGCCCTGGCCCAGGCCGTGCCGGCGTCGCGGGCGGAGATTTCGCTGTCCTTCGCACCGCTGGTGAAGCAGGCGGGGCCGGCCGTGGTGAATATCTACACCAAGCGGCGGGTGCAGCAGCGCATCTCCCCCCTTCTCCAGGACCCCCTGTTCCAGCGCTTCTTCGGCGAGGCGCTGTCCGGCATCCCGCGCGAACGGGTGGAAAGCAGCCTGGGGTCGGGCGTGATCCTGGGCGCGGACGGGCTGATCGTCACCAACGCCCATGTCATCAAGGACAGTGACGAGATCACGGTCGTCCTGTCCGACCGCCGCGAATTCGCGGCCAAGCTGGTGACCATCGACGAACAGGTCGATCTGGCCGTGCTGCGCATCGATCCGGGCAAGGAAAAGCTGCCCGTGCTGGACATGCATGACAGCGACAATCTGGAAGTCGGCGATCTGGTCCTGGCCATCGGCAACCCGTTCGGCGTGGGCCAGACGGTGACCAGTGGCATCGTGTCGGCCGTGGCACGCACGGCCGTGGGCATTTCCGACTATAATTTCTTCATCCAGACCGATGCCGCCATCAATCCCGGCAATTCCGGTGGCGCACTGATCGGCATGGACGGGCGGCTGGTCGGCATCAACACCGCCATCTACAGCCGGTCGGGCGGGTCCATCGGCATCGGATTTGCCATCCCGGCCAACATGGTGCGCACCGTGGTGGACGCCGTGCGCCATGGCGGCAAGCTGGTCCGGCCCTGGATCGGGGCCGGTGGTCAGCCCGTCACCAGCGACATCGCCGCCAGCCTGGGCCTGACGCGCCCGGCGGGCGTGCTGATCAACCAGGTGCGCAAGGGCGGGCCGGCCGAACAGGCGGGCCTGCGCGTGGGCGACGTGGTGACGTCCGTCAATGGCAAGGCGGTGGATGATCCCGATTCGATGCGCTACCGCGTCGCCACGCTGGCCGTGGGCGGCAATACCAATGTCACCGTCCTGCGCCAGGGCAAGGAGCAGACCCTGTCCCTGCGCCTGATCGGCCCACCGGAAGATCCGCCGCGTCAGGAAACGGTGCTGGCCGGCCGCACGCCGCTGTCAGGCGCCAAGGTCGCCAATCTGAACCCCGCCCTGGTGGAGGAACTGCGCTTCGACGGGGCCAGCGACGGCGTGGTGGTACTGGATGTGGGCCGCGGGTCCCCGGCGGCCTCACTGGGACTGCGACCGGGCGACGTGGTGCTGCGGGTGAATGACCGCGATATCCGCCGCGTCGGCGACCTGGATGCGGCCCTGGGCGGTCAGGTCCGCCGCTGGACCATTGCCGTCCAGCGTGGCGACCAGACCCTGACGACGACGGT
Organism: Niveispirillum sp. FG148; assembly: GCF_057809655.1. Lineage (NCBI taxonomy): Bacteria > Pseudomonadati > Pseudomonadota > Alphaproteobacteria > Rhodospirillales > Azospirillaceae > Niveispirillum > Niveispirillum sp. FG148. The sequence goes on along the minus strand of NZ_JBMDKJ010000035.1, from coordinate 49,133 downwards.
GGGCGGGTAACCCCCGCCCACCAGTCATCTTATCACCCCCGGTACTTGCCCAGTTCCATGCGGCCCAACTGGTACCGGTGTACCTCGTCCGGACCGTCGGCCAGACGCAGGGTGCGGGCGTTGGCATAGGCCCAGGCCAGCGGGAAGTCGTCGCAGACGCCGCCGCCGCCATGGGCCTGGATGGCCATGTCGATGACCTTGCAGGCCACGTTGGGCGCCACGACCTTGATCATGGCGATCTCCGCCTTGGCGACCTTGTTGCCGACCGTGTCCATCATGTGCGCGGCCTTGAAGGTCAGCAGGCGGGCCTGATCGATCTCGATCCTGGCATCGGCCACACGTTCCAGCCAGACCGACTGGGCCGCGATGGGCTTGCCGAAGGCCACGCGGGTCATCAGCCGCTTGCACATCAGTTCCAGCGCGCGTTCGGCCGCCCCGATCAGGCGCATGCAATGGTGGATACGGCCCGGCCCCAGGCGGCCCTGCGCGATCTCGAAACCGCAGCCCTCGCCCTTCAGGATATTGGTGACGGGCACGCGCACATTCTCGAACCGCACCTCCGAATGGCCGTGCGGCGCATCGTCATAGCCGAAGACGGGCAGCGGCCGTACCACGGTGACACCCGGCGTTTCCACCGGCACCAGGATCATCGATTGCTGACGATGGCGGTCTGTCCCGTCCGGGTCGGTCTTGCCCATGACGATCATGATCTTGCAGCGCGTATCGCTGGCGCCGCTGGTCCACCATTTGCGGCCATTGATCACATACTCATCGCCGTCCCGGATGATGGAGGTGGCAATGTTGGTGGCGTCGGAGGAGGCGACATCCGGTTCCGTCATGGCGAAGGCGGACCGGATTTCGCCAGCCAGCAGCGGCTTCAGCCAGCGCTCCTTGTGTTCTTCCGTGCCATATCGAACCAGCACTTCCATGTTGCCGGTATCGGGGGCGGAGCAGTTGAACACTTCCGGCGCCCAATGGCTGCGGCCCATGATCTCGCACAGCGGCGCATATTCCAGGTTGGTCAGCCCGGCACCCAGTTCCGATTCCGGCAGGAACAGGTTCCACAGGCCCGCATCCTTGGCCTTCTGCTTCAGATCCTCCAGCAGCGGCAGCGGCTTCCAGCGCGTATCGCCGGAGGCCACCTGCGCCGACAGGGCCTTTTCGTTGGGGTAGATATAGGCGTCCATGAAGGCGGTCACGCGTTCATGCAGATCGCGGGCGCGCGGGGTCATTTCAAAAATGGCGGTCATGACGGGGGTGTCCTTGGGAGCGGGGGTATGGGAACCGGCTGATGTCAACCGTCATCCCCGCGAAGGCGGGGATCCATAACCCGATCTGTCGATTGGATTCCCGCCTGCGCGGGAATGACGGATAGGGGAGTGCTGGCGACCTCACCCAAACCCCTTCTTCCCCGCTGCCACCAGCTTTTCCAGCAGCGGAGCCGGCTCCCAATAGGCGCCGTCGGCATCACCCGCCGCCACGGCGTCAGCGTGATAGCGGCGGATATCGGCCAGAACATTGTCCAGCCCCGACAGTTCGGCGAACTTCATGGGGCCGCCGCGCCAGGCCGGGAAGCCGTATCCGTAGATATAGACGATGTCGATATCCCCGGCCCGGAGCGCCATCCCTTCTTCCAGAATGCGCGCCCCTTCATTCACCAGCGTGTAGATCAGGCGCTTGCCGATCTCGTCATTGCTGATGGTGCGTGGCGTGATGCCCTTTTCCGCACGATAGGCCTCCACCATCGCCGTCACTTCCGGATCGGGCAGCGGCGTGCGGTTGCCGGGTTCATAGCGATACCAGCCGCGGCCGTTCTTCTGTCCCTTGCGCGACGGATCGATGCGGTCGGACAGCGGCGTGCCATAGATCAGGCCGGCGGCCACGCGGCGGGCGCGGATGAAGCCCATCACGTCCAGCCCGGCCAGGTCACCCATGGCAAACGGACCCATGGCCAGGCCGAATTCCAGGGCGGCCTTGTCCACCTGCTCCACCGACGCGCCCTCGATCACCAGGCGCTGGGCCTCCGTCGCATAGTACTGCACCATGCGATTGCCGACGAAACCGTCGCAATTGCCGACCAGCACGGTCACCTTGCCGATCTGCTTGCCGATGCCCATGGCGGTGGCGATGACGTCAGGCGCCGTGTGCTTGCCGCGCACCACCTCCAGCAGCTTCATCACATTGGCCGGGCTGAAGAAATGCATGCCGATGACATCGGCCGGGCGGCTGGTGTTGGCGGCGATAGCGTCCAGATCCAGGGTGGAGGTGTTGGACGCCAGGATGGCGCCCGGCTTGGCCACCTCATCCAGGCGGCGGAAGACCTTGGCCTTCACGTCCGCATCCTCGAACACCGCCTCCACGATCAGGTCGACATCGGCCAGATCGGCATAATCGGTGGTGGGGCGGATCAGCGACAGGCGCTTGTCCATTTCCGCCTGGGCCAGCTTGCCCTTGGCCACCGTACCGGCATAGTTCTTGGCAATGACGCCGATGCCGCGGTCCAGTGCCGCCTGGTCCAGGTCCAGCAGGCGCACGGGGATGCCGGCATTGGCAAAGCACATGGCAATGCCGCCACCCATGGTGCCGCTGCCCAGCACGGCCACCTGCGCGATCTTGCGCGGGGCCGTGTCGGCCGGCAGGTCGGGGATCTTGGACGTGGCGCGTTCAGCAAAGAAGACATGGATCAGGGCCTTGGCCTGATCATACGCCATGCATTGCATGAACAGCTCGCGCTCGCGCTTCAGCCCTTCATCGAAGGGCAGGGTGAAGGCAGCCTCCACCGCGTCGACGCAGCGCTGCGGGGCGAACTGGCCGCGCGCCGATCTGGCCAGCGCCGCCCGCGCCTCCTCAAACACGGGCGTATCCCGGTCGGCGGCAAGGCTCTCCTCCCGGTCACGGGTACGCTTGTGCGGACCTTCGGGCAGGCGGGCGGCGAAATCCAGCGCCACGGCCAGCGGATCGGTCCCTTCACCGATATGGTCGATGATGCCCAGCGCCAGTGCCTTGGAGGCGGACAGGAAGGCGCCCGTGGTGATCATCTCGATGGCAGTCCTGGCGCCGACCAGCCGCGCCAGACGCTGTGTGCCACCACCGCCGGGCAGGATGCCCAGCTTCACTTCCGGCAGACCGATCTGGGCCTTGGGCACCGACACGCGGTAATGGCAGGACAGGGCCACTTCCAGCCCGCCGCCCAGCGCCGTGCCATGGATGGCGGCGATCACCGGCTTGGGCCCCGACTCGATCAGGGCGTTCAGGTCGTTCAGATCCGGCTCCCCCATGCCGCCGGTGATGAATTCAACGATATCGGCCCCGGCGATGAAGGTGCGCCCGGCCCCGACAATGACCAGCGCCGTCACGGCCGGATCGGCGAAGCCCTCTGTCAACCGGTCGATCAAGCCCTGGCGCACGGCCCGGGACAGGGCGTTCACCGGCGGCTTGTCAACGGTGACGATGCCGACCGCCCCCTGGCGGTCATAGCGGACGGGCAGCTCTGACATCTGGCATTCCCCCTGTTGCCGCGCCATTGGACACGGGCTTTGGCGATTGTCGTTGGGGCATGCTAGGTTCAAACGCTTGTTTAAGTCAACCCATGAGCGATGGACCGGCTTACGTAACGTCAGCCATGCGTTTTTGGGTCAAAACAGGGCTGTTGGCGTGGGCCGTCGGCACGGCTAATGTAGAAACAGCCGTTTGATACGGACCAACAACAATCCGGCCGTGGACAGGCCGGGGTTATCGCAACGGGGTGGAACAGGATGAAGGCCAACGTGGAACTGGCCGGGGCCGGGGAAACCGGTGCCAACGCGCGGCAGGACACCAAGGAGGTGATCCTGGACGCGGCTGAGAAGCTGTTCGCGGAGAAAAGCTACGCCGCCGTTTCGTTGCGGGAGCTGACTCAGGCGGCCGGCGTCAATCTGGCAGCGGTGAATTACCATTTCGGGTCGAAGGACGCGTTGCTGATCGCCGCCTTCCGGCGCGGGGCCATCGCGCTGAACCGGGAACGGGCCCGCCTGCTGCGCGAGGCGGAGGAACAGGCCGGCGGTGGCACTCCGTCGGTGCGGGAGATTGTGCGCGCCCTGGTGCTGCCGGCCATCCGCTATTCCTTCACCTCCACCCGCCTGGCGCTCTACAACCAGTTCGTGGCCTTTGCCCGTGGTGAAGGCCCGCCGGAAGCGCGCGAGATGCTGGACAAGGAAGTGGGGCACCTGCAGCGCTTTGCCCTGTCGCTGGCCCGTGCCCTGCCCCACCTGCCGCAGCAGGAAGTTTACTGGCGGCTGCACTTCATCATGGGCGTGCAGCATTCGCTTTATACTGACATGAAGCGGCTGGAAACGCTGTCGGGGGGCCTGTGCCAGCTGGACGACCTGGAAGCAGTCGCCAACCGCGTCATCGACTTCGTGGCTGCCGGTCTGGAAGCGCCCTATCGGGGATAGGCTCTCCGGCCGACCTGTCTGCGATATAGGGCTTTTCCAGCTTGCTCCGCCCCGCCTCCACCCTGTGCAGGGCCCGCTTCAGCCGGGCGACGGTGTCTTCAGGCAGAGGGCGGGTGCGGCTGGCATACATGATGATCGGCTCTGTCTTCACGGCCAGGAAGGTGCCGAACTGGCTGCGGTTCAGGCCGGCCTGACGGATATGCCATTCGATTGCCATGCGGCTGCCCAGGACCGCATCCAGGCGACCACCCAGCATCATTACCAGCCCCTGCGCCACGTCGCGCAGATCGACGCGCGGGCCGGGCGGCAGCCCGTCCATCAGACCCGGTATGCCGCCACCGCGCACGGACCCGATAACCCGATCCTCGAACTCCGCCTCGCTGTTCGGGACAAAGCCGATACGCGTCAGATAGCCCAGTTCCACCTTGGCCAAAGTTCCCAGGGAAACGGCGAACGGCTCCAGCGCCGGCTGGCGCAGGAAAGCCAGCAGGTCGAGCTGTCCTTCACGCAGGGCCATGGTCAGCCGGGCCGGCGGCCCCGGCTGCACCTCGATCGGCACACCGGACAGTTTGGACAAGTGCTCCAGCATGTCGACGGCAATGCCGCGCTGCGGACCCGCACGCAGCACCCAGGGGGGCGAATCCATGATACCGCAGATCAGGGGGCGGGGTTGGCCGGGAACATGGCGGATCGGCGCCAATCCGGCAGCCAACAGCATCCCCATGACGCCACGACGATATATTGCGCGCATTCAATCTGATCCAGCACCCGAACTGGCACCAAGATAATCACGCTTCTCCGGATCAGGCCATCCAGCATCGCCTATACAGGCGGTGTGGTTTCATTCCCCGTATCCATCGAACACGCTGGGCGTCCCGCCCAAGTACCGCAGCAGGACGACCACGGCCTCCACTGCCGCGTCCAGGGCCGCCGTGTCGGTGCCGCGCAGCACCAGGGCCGTGGCGATCTGGCCCTGGCGGAAGGTGGGGTAGGAGCCGATATCGATGCTGGCATGTTCGGCTGCCAGGGTCCGCAGGGCATCGGCGAAACTGCCTTCGGGAATGTTGGATGCCACCGTCTTGGTCCGCACCACGGGACCGCCGACCAGCCGGTCGCCGATGCCGGTCAGCATGGCCTGCATGATGACCGGCACGCCGGCCATGACGAAGACATTGCCGATCTGGAAGCCCGGCGCCGTCGACACGGGATTGTCGATCAGGATGGCCCCATCCGGCGTGTTGGCCATGCGCAGCCGCGCCTCGTTCAGCAGGCCGGTGCCGGCATAGTGCTTTTCCAGCCGGCGCACGGCCTCTGGATTGCGGATCAGGGGCACGCCAAAGGCCTTGGCGATGCATTCGGCCGTGATGTCATCATGGGTGGGGCCGATGCCGCCCGTGGTGAAGACATAGGTGTAACGGGCGCGGAGCGCGTTGACGGCCGCCACGATCTCCGCCTCCTCGTCCGGGACGACCCGCGTCTCGCGGAAACGGATGCCCAGCCCGCCCAGATGCTTGGCGATGAAGGCCAGGTTGGCATCCTGGGTGCGGCCCGACAGGATCTCGTTGCCGATGATCAGCAGGGCAGCCGTGGGGGTGTCGGTCATGAAGCGGACTCCGGTTCAGGCGGGAAGCGCCCGCACTATAGCCAAGCCATCAACCCAGGACGAGGTCGTCGCGATGCACCATCTCGTCGCGGCCGCGATAACCCAGCACATCCTCGATCTCGGCACTGCGCCGGCCGGCAATGGCACGGGCATCCTCGGCCCCATAGGCCGACAGGCCGCGCCCGACGGTGCGGCCATCCGGTCCCTGGATCAGCACCAGATCGCCGCGCTCAAATTCCCCGTCGACGCCCCGCACCCCCGCGGGCAGCAGCGATCCCCCCTTTTCCAGGGCCTTCACCGCACCCGCATCCAGCACCAGCGTGCCACGCGGCTTCAGCGACCCGGCGATCCAGCGCTTGCGCGCCGTGCGCGGTTCGGCATTGGGCACGAACCAAGTGGCCAGCGCCCCGCCTTCCGACACGGGCTTGACCAGGGCTGCCAGTGGGTTGGCGCGCTTGCCCATGGCAATGGCCATGCGGCAGCCGGCGGCCAGCGCGATGCGCCCGGCCACGATCTTGGTCACCATGCCGCCGCTGCTGTAGCCCGGCGGCGGTTCGCCGGCCATGCCCACGATCTCCGGCGTGATCTCATGCACCAGCGGGATATGTTTGGCGTCCGGGTCCTTGCGCGGGTCGGCGGTATAGAGACCATCAATGTCGGACAGCAGGACCAGCGTATCGGCGCTGATCATCTGGGCCACGCGGGCGGCCAGCCGGTCATTGTCGCCAAAGCGGATTTCGGCCGTCGCCACCGTATCATTCTCGTTGATGACGGGGACGGCGCCCAGCTTCAGCAAGGTTTCGATGGTGGCACGGCCGTTCAGATGGCGGCGGCGATCCTCTGTGTCGTCCAGGGTCAGCAGCACCTGGGCCACGGTGATGCCGTGGCGGGCCAGCGTCTCCTGATAGGCATGCGCCAGGCGGATCTGGCCCGTGGCCGCCGCTGCCTGCTTCTCCTCCAGCTTCAGCGACCGTCCGACCAGCCCCAGATGCTCGCGCCCACAGGCAACAGCGCCGGAGGTGACGATCACCACCTCCACCCCTTGCGCCCGCAGGGCGGCCACATCGTCGGCCACCGAATCCAGCCATTCGCGGCGGATCTGATGCGTGGCCGCATCGACCATCAGTGCCGACCCGATCTTGACGATCAGGCGCCGCGCCGATCCCAGATGCTGCGAACCCGCCTTACCCATGGCAACCATCCTGGCAAATGACCTGCTGCCTTATGCTTTTTGGAAAGCCGCATGGTCAATGCACGAAGGAATATTGCCGCTATGCGGGGATTGGTGCCGCCTCTGCCAGTTGACGCACCGTCGCGGCGATGTCCGTCAGTTGCTTGGTCAGCGGGCTGGTCCGGCGCCAGATCATGCCGATGGTGCGCGACGGTTCCGGCGCCCCAAAGCGGGCACAGGCGACGGCCGCCGACCGCGTTTCCACGGGCACGGCCATTTCCGGGATCAGGGTGACGCCGATGCCGGCCGCCACCATCTGCACCAATGTGGACAGCGAACTGCCATCCATGATCTCCCGCGGGGCCGTCGCCTGAAGATTGCAGAAGGACAGGGCCTGGTCGCGGAAGCAATGCCCCTCCTCCAGCAGCAGCAGCCGCATTTCCCGCAGCGCGTCCGGCTCCGGCACGGGCTTGTCCACATCACTCAAAGGGCGGACAAGCAGGAACCGCTCATCGAACAGCGGCACCTCCGTCAGGGACGGTTCTGATACAGGCAGGGCCACGATGGCCGTATCAAGGCGCCCCTCCGCCAATTCCTCCAACAGCCGCCGCGTCTGCGTCTCCCGCACATGGATGTCCAGGCCCGGATGCAGGCGGGTCAGCGCCCCGATGATGCGGGGCAGCAGATATGGGGCCACCGTCGGGATCACCCCGATGCGCAGCCGCCCCGCCAGCCGGTCACGCGCCGCCCGGGCCAGATCACCCAGTTCATCCACAGACCGCAGGATCGCCTGCGCGCGCGCCACCAGTTCCTCTCCCAGACCGGTCAGCAAAAGCTGCTTTGGACCGCGTTCGAGCAGCGGCGCGCCCAGCACCCCCTCCAGCTCCTTGATCTGCATGGACAGGGCGGGCTGGGATATGGCGCAGGCATCCGCCGCCCTTCCGAAATGACCCAGCCGGGCCAGGGCTTCAAAATAGCGGAGCTGCTTCAGCGTCACGTTGATCATAATTATAACTTATCTTATCGATCAGAAAATCCAACTTAAACTTATTATGCTGGTTCGGTACAAGGGAGTGTCAGCGGCGGTGACCGGAAACTGAACTCCACACGGCCGCGATGAAAAGATCCGGGGCCGATGCCCCCTGCTTCGCCTGCGCACCAGATGAGATGACCGGGAAACCGCGGCACCCGCCCCAGCGGCGGCTGCGCGTCCCCGCCCCTGCACGCTTTCCCCCAAGCCAGCCCAATCGAGATGGAGAAGACAATGGACGGACATCACGCGGACAGTGCCGGCAAATGCCCCTTCGGCCACGGCGCCCGCCCCAACGCCACGTTCGCGGGCCGGTCCAATCGGGACTGGTGGCCCAACCAGTTGAACCTGAAGATCCTGCATCAGAACACGGCCCTGTCCGACCCGTTCGGCGGCGGCTTTGATTATGCCGCCGCGTTCAAGGGCTTGGACTATGCCGCCCTGAAGGCCGATCTGACCGCGCTGATGACCGACAGCCAGGATTGGTGGCCCGCCGATTATGGCCATTATGGGCCGCTGTTCATCCGCATGGCCTGGCACAGCGCCGGCACCTATCGTACGGCTGACGGCCGCGGTGGCGCCTCCACCGGTACGCAGCGTTTCGCGCCGCTGAATTCCTGGCCCGACAATGGCAACCTGGACAAGGCGCGCCGCCTGCTCTGGCCCATCAAGCAGAAATATGGCAAGGCCATTTCCTGGGCCGATCTGATGATCCTGGCCGGCAATGTCGCCCTTGAATCCATGGGCTTCAAGACCTTTGGCTTTGGCGGCGGCCGCGCCGATGTCTGGGAACCCGAAGAGGATATCTATTGGGGCAACGAGGATACCTGGCTGGGCGACAAGCGCTACAGCGGGGATCGGGAGTTGGACAACCCGCTGGCCGCCGTGCAGATGGGCCTGATCTACGTTAATCCGGAAGGACCCAACGGCAAGCCGGACCCGCTGGCCTCGGCCCGCGACATCCGCGAAACCTTCGCCCGCATGGCCATGGATGATGAGGAGACGGTGGCCCTGGTGGCCGGCGGCCACACCTTCGGCAAGGCCCATGGCGCCGGCGACGCCGCCCATGTCGGGCCAGAGCCCGAGGCCGCGCCCATCGAGGCGATGGGCCTGGGCTGGCTGTCCAGCTTCGGCAGTGGCAAAGGCGGCGACACCATCACCAGCGGCATCGAAGGGGCGTGGACCCCGACACCGACGCAGTGGGACAATTCCTATTTCGACACACTGCTGGGCTATGACGAATGGGAACTGACCAAGAGCCCGGCCGGCGCCCACCAGTGGAAGCCCAAGGACCCGGCCGCGGCCATTACCGTGCCCGACGCCCATGACGCGGCAAAGCGCCATGCGCCGATGATGACCACGGCCGACATGGCCCTGCGCACCGATCCGGCCTATCTGGCGATTTCCCGCCGCTTCCATGCCAACCCGGACCAGTTCGCCGATGCCTTTGCGCGGGCCTGGTTCAAGCTGACCCACCGCGACATGGGGCCCAAGGCCCGCTATCTGGGCCCGGAAGTGCCGGCCGAAGACCTGGTCTGGCAGGACCCGCTGCCGGCGGTCGATCATGCCCTGATCGATGCCACCGACATCGCGGCCCTGAAGAGTTCGATCCTGGCCTCTGGCCTGACGGTCTCGGAACTGGTGGCCACAGCTTGGGCGTCCGCTTCCACCTTCCGCGGGTCGGACAAGCGCGGCGGGGCCAATGGCGCCCGAATCCGTCTGGCCCCGCAGAAGGACTGGGCCGTCAACCAGCCGGCGCAACTGGCCCGCGTTCTGGACGTGCTGACCGGCATCCAGTCCAGCTTCAATGCCGGTGCGACGGGCGGCAAGAAAGTGTCACTGGCCGACCTGATCGTGCTGGGCGGTGTCACGGCGGTGGAAAAGGCGGCGGTCGATGCCGGCCACCCTGTCACCGTGCCCTTCACGCCGGGCCGCACCGATGCCACGGCTGAACAGACGGACGCGGCCTCCTTCGCGGTTCTGGAACCGGCGGCAGACGGGTTCCGCAATTACCAGAAGGCGCAGTACAGCGTCTCGGCGGAGGAGTTGCTGGTCGACAAGGCGCAGCTGCTGACCCTGACCGCACCGGAAATGACGGTGCTGATCGGCGGCCTGCGGGTGTTGGGGGCCAACACGGATGGCGCACCGCACGGTGTCTTCACCCGCCGGCCCGGCCAGTTGACCAACGATTTCTTCGTCAACCTGCTGGATGCGTCCACCGGCTGGAACCCCATCGCCGGCAGCGCCGGCCTTTACGAAGGCCGCGACCGCACCAATGGGGCGGTGAAATGGACCGGCACGCGCGTCGATCTGGTCTTCGGCTCCAACTCCCAGCTGCGCGCCCTGGCGGAGGTCTATGGCAGCAGCGATTCGCAGGCGAAATTCGTGGGTGACTTCGTCGCCGCCTGGACCAAGGTGATGGATCTGGACCGGTTCGATCTGGTGTGATCAGTTGTAACACGCCAAGCCAACACCGATAGATTTGATCTTGACTGACGGCGACTCCCCTTGGGGCGGGTCGCCGTTATCTTTTTGACGCCGCGGCATGAGACTTTGCCACCACAACACAACCCATGCCTGTAATATTCACGAAAATCAGGTATCCTGTCGCCCTCATCACACAGCTGCCGACCGGTGACACAATGCGGTACGTTCCTGCCTACGGCCTCTCGCTGCTCCTGGCCGCGACGCTGGCCACCCTGCCGACACTGGCGCAGGAACAGGAGGGCTGGCGCGCCACCTTTACACTCGGCGTCGGCGCCGTCGCCTCGGTACCGGGCGACGTCACTTGGGGCGACCGCCTGCATGTCATTGTCGATGGTGCATCCTGCGACGCCGCATCTGTATTCTTCACTGCCTTGAGCTATGCCGCAGTTGAAAGGCTCGACGCAGTGACGGGCAAGGATGTCGACATGTCCGTGAACGGTCAGAATGTAACCGGTCATATCAGCAGCATTCATCCCTCAGTAATGGGTCATCTCGCCATCATTGATCTGGAAAAGGGGCCGCTGGTCACGATCAAGGCGAAATATGCAAAGATGCCCGAGATCGATATCAAGCTGTCCGATCAGAACGCCGCCGTGGTGGGGGCCTTCGAGGTTCTTCACAATTCCTGGAGCACTAAGGACATGGGCCCAGCTCTGGACAAGGCCCAGCAGCTTTGTCAGCAACGGGCAGCCCAGAAAGCCAGCAAGGGGGTGGATTGTGACAAGATCATCGCCCTGGAAGGCTGGGCTCTCGCCTTGAAGGGCGACAAGCAGGATAATTATCTCGGTGCACTGAAACGATGCCTGGACGGCGACACAGTCAACCAAGCCCAGGCGGATGCCCTCAACCTGAAGATCCTGGACAATCTCGACAAGGTGTCGGAGGCGTTGACGACACCACGAGCAACGACAGCCGCCTTCCTGAAGCGCAGCCTGCTGGTCGCAGCGGAGTCCGGATATCCGTCGTCACAGCACAATTACGCGACCATCCATAACATGGACAGACGGTTGCCGGCTGCCGATCTGTTTGCAGAGGATCAGGAGACCTTCATCCTCTGGACTCGCAAGGCGGCTGCGCAGAAGGAGCCGCGGGCAATGTTCAACCTTGCGGTCCGTCTGCTGCCCACGCCTAACAGTCCGCTGCCGCCCGATCCCCGCACCGCCTATATCTTGCTTCAGCAGATTCAGGCGGAGGTCGGTCCGTTGAAGGCCCGGTTGGTCTTCGGGAACACTCTGAACAAGCTGCTAACTGACGCCAAGACGGCCCTGGGCCCCGACAAAGCGGGAGAAGCCGAAGCCGGACGCGCCAGCTTTGATTTCGCATCTCTGGCGCCATGAGGGAAATGTCAGCGTTGTTGGGGAGAGATGGTGGCCCCGGGGGCACGCGCCCCCGTAAATCCACCGGGGTCCCCGAACGCCGAAACAGCGCACACGGTTCAAGATTCGCCGCTGAACGGCAGACGCTGCCCTACAGCACGGTTGACAGCGAAAAGGTGACGCCAGTACAGCCGCGCCGTAGCCGATCGGTTGATCGTACCGCATATTCGGCTTGAAATTTTCAGAGGAAATAAATGGCGGAGAGGGTGGGATTCGAACCCACGGTACCCTTGCGGGTACTTCGGTTTTCGAGACCGACGCGTTCGACCACTCCGCCACCTCTCCGCATGACCTCGCCGCGCTTGGGTCCGGGGGTCAGTCCGGGGCGTCCTGGCGAAGTGGCGGGGAACCTACACAAAGCCTTGGGGAAGTGCAACACCCCTTTTTAATGTCGACCCTACATTATATAAGGGTGCCCATGCGGCGGGTGGACCCCACCCTTGCAGGCTCCGGGGGGTGAAAGCCCAAGGAAAAGAGTCGGTTCCCGGTTGACAGCCCGTCTCGGACAGGTATATTCCGCCGCCTCTGGGAACGGAGCCGGTTCGGCTGCCGTATTCCTTTTTGCGGCAGAATGGAAGGGGCCGCCCCATTGGCGGGGGTTCCCGGATCTTTAAGAAGTGGTGGTTAGAATGTTCGCAGTCATCCGCACCGGCGGTAAGCAGTACAAGGTCGCGGCCGGCGACGTCATTCGGGTTGAGAAGCTGGCCGGTGAGGCTGGTGCCTCCCTGAAGCTGGACGAAGTCCTGCTGGTCAGCAACGAGGGCACCACCACCGTCGGTTCGCCCCTGGTGGCCAATGCGGTCGTCACGGCTGACGTCGTCGCCCAGGACCGCAACGACAAGATCATCATCTTCAAGAAGAAGCGCCGCCAGAACTATCGCCGGAAGAACGGCCATCGTCAGGAAGTGACGGTGCTGCGCATCACCGGTATCCAGGCCTGAGCGCCTTTTTGAAGCTTCAGTGAGGAGTTAAGTCCATGGCACATAAAAAGGCAGGCGGCTCGTCCCGCAACGGTCGCGATACCGCTGGTCGCCGTCTGGGCGTCAAGCGCTTTGGCGGTCAGATCGTTCTGGCCGGTAACATCCTGGTCCGTCAGCGCGGCACCAAGTTCCATGCTGGCGAGAATGTCGGCATCGGCAAGGATCACACGCTGTTCGCCCTGGTTGACGGCAGCGTTGAATTCAAGACCGGTCTGAAGGGCCGCACGTTCGTGGCCGTCAACGAGATCGTCGTTGAAGAGGCCGCTGTGGCTGCCGAGTAAGGTCTGTCCGCCGGCCCCGGCCGGTGTGAGAGTTCTGTCGGGTCGGGGGAGCGGGCAACCGTTCCCCCGATTTTGTTTGAAGTTTTGCACTTCCCTCAGGCGCCGGGCGGGCGCATCCGCGCCCTTGGCTTACGCGCCCATGGGGGCGCGGGCCGGCGGTCGCCGGCCTGGGGGCCTCCCGTTTCTGTTGTTAAGTCGGTGCCGCCATGAAGTTCCTGGACCAGTGCAAGATTTTCCTGAAGAGCGGGGATGGCGGTCCCGGTGCGGTGGCGTTCCGGCGGGAGAAGTTCATCCCCAACGGCGGCCCCGATGGCGGCAATGGCGGGCGCGGCGGTGACGTGGTGATCGAGGCTGTGGACGGCCTGAACACCCTGATCGATTATCGCTATCAGCAGCATTTCAAGGCCAAGCGCGGCGGCCATGGCATGGGCTCCTCCCGTTCCGGCGCGCGCGGCGAGGATGCGGTGCTGCGCGTGCCCGTCGGCACCCAGGTGCTGGACGAGGATCAGGAGACGGTGATCGCCGACATGACCGAGGTCGGTCAGCGCATCGTGCTGCTGAAGGGCGGCGACGGCGGATTCGGCAACGAGCATTTCAAGACCAGCACCAACCGTGCCCCGCGCAATTTCGGCCCCGGCTGGCCGGGAGAGGAGCGCTGGGTCTGGCTGCGGCTGAAGCTGATCGCCGATGCCGGCCTGCTGGGCCTGCCCAATGCCGGTAAAAGCACCTTCCTGGCCGCCGTCAGCCGCGCCCGGCCCAAGATCGCCGATTATCCCTTCACGACGCTGGTCCCCAACCTGGGCGTAGTGAAGGCCGGCGAGGAAGAATTCGTCATCGCTGACATTCCCGGCCTGATCGAAGGTGCCCATGAAGGCCACGGCCTGGGCACCCGCTTCCTGGGCCATGTGGAACGCACGCGCGTGCTGCTGCATCTGGTCGATGGCACGCAGGAAGATGTGCAGCTGGCCTACCGCACCATCCGGCGCGAGTTGCGCATGTATGGCGGCGGCCTGGCCGACAAGAAGGAGATCGTCGTCCTGAACAAGGTCGACGCCCTGACGGACGAAGAGATCGAGTTCAAGCGCACCAAGCTGCGCCGGTCGGCCAAAAAGCCCGTGCTGGTGATGTCCGGCGCCGCCGGCCAGGGTGTGCAGGAAGTGCTGTACGCCCTGCTGACCATCATCAAGGAAGGCCGCGCCGAAGAAGGCATGGCGGCGGAAGAAGCCGCCTATCGGGCCCGGTACAAGCCGATTGAGGAGTGAGGCAACAGCACCTGCATTTCGTTGTACCGACCCTTGCTGACAGCCTGAACGCGTAATAGCCTGATCCACGAAACCCACAGGAGGTTTTCGTGGATATGATTGTTGCCGATGCCGCCCGGGCCACTGCCGCCACCTTCCCTGATGCCGTGGGCATGGAACTGGAGGTGCTGCTGGCCACCGATGGGGCGCCACCACCCCCGGCCCGGCAGTTCGACGCGGATACCGCCATCGCCCTGGCCGGGCTGATCCTGGCGGCGGCGCAATTTGCCTGGACCATTTACAATGACATGCGCAAGGCCGGCGGCGCCCCCACGGCCGAGGATGTGGAACGTCGGGTGATCGACCGGCTGCAGCGGGAAGGACGCCTGCCGCCCGAACCGCCGGCCAGGGCGGCAGTCGGCAGCGCGGTGCGTCAGGTCACCTCCCGCCTCGACATCCGCGTCTGAGGGGGGAAGCCATGACGAATAACCGGCTGATCCTCACCGACCAGGGCGACGGCACAATCCAAATCGCGTTGCAGCGACCGACCCATTTCGTGCCGGAGCCGGCGGGGGGGCCCATTCCCTTCACCCTGCCGCTGACCGATGAAGACCTGGAGGATTTGCGTTGGTATCTGGAGGATTACCTGCGCATTCCCGTGGCGGTGTACCAGACGCGCGGCTCTGAAATTGCCGACAAGCTGCGGCCCTGGGGCGAAGCCCTGTTCCGGGCCACCTTCGGGGCATCGCCCCAGGCCATGCGCGTCTATGGGGAAGCGATGGCGGCGGCGGACAAGCCCGACCTGCTGATCATTTCCGCCAACCCGGCCTTCCTGGGCCTGCCGTGGGAGTTGCTGCGCGATCCCGAGGCGGCGGCCCCCCTGGCCCTGGCCCTGCCATCGGTGGACCGTTCCTTTGCCCCACCGGCCCCCAGCTTCGCGACCCCGGCAGGGGCAAAGCTGCGGGTGCTGCTGGTCATTTCCCGCCCCGCCGGGTTGGGGGATGTCGGCTTCCGCTCCGTGGCCCGCCCGTTGATGGAGAAGCTGACGGCAGTGGCGGGCGAGGTGGAGGTGGAGTTGCTGCGCCCGCCCACGCTGGCGGCCATGACCCGGCGGCTGAAACAGGCGGCCGATGAGGGCGCCCCCTTCCACATGCTGCATTTCGACGGGCATGGCACTTTCGGCACAACGGCCCCGGTTGGATATGCGCCCGATCAGTTCCGCGATGGCGGCCCCCAGGGCTATCTGCTGTTCGAGAGGGAAAATGGTGGGGAACATCTGGTGTCGGCGGCCGATATGGCCCTGGCGGTGGAACAGGGAAAGGTGCCCTTGGTGCTGCTGAACGCCTGCCGGTCGGCCACCATCACCGGCGGCGCGGGGCCAGAGGCGGCCTTGGCCACCCGCCTGATCCAGGCGGGCGTGGCCTCTGTGGTGGCGATGAGCCATTCCGTCTATGTCCGGGCCGCGGCGGAGTTCATTGCCGCCTTTTATGAGGCGCTGTTCGCCGGCAAGACTGTTTCCGCCGCTGTCGCTGCCGGTCGCCGGCAATTGCACCAGGCCAACCTGCGCCCCAGCCTGAAACAGGACATGCCCCTGCAGGACTGGCTGGTGCCTGTGCATTACGCGCGCACACCTATCCAGTTCCCGCACCTGCAGGGCAAGGCGCTGAAGGGCACGGTCGCCGACCGTCTGCGGGCCATCCGCGCCGCCATGGCGTCAGGGGAGGAGGTTGGCAACCTTCCCGATGTCCTGGCCCCGCGCGACGGCCAATTTGTGGGCCGGGATGGGGCGTTCCTGACCCTGGAAACCGCCCTGCAGCGGGAGCGGGTGGCCCTGATCCATGGACCGGGCGGCGGGGGCAAGACCGAACTGGCCAAGGCCTTTGCCCGCTGGTGGCGGGACACAGGCGGGCTGGACCCGCAGGGCGGGGTCTTCTTTCACGCCTTTGAACCGGGTCTGGCCAGTTTCGGCCTGGATGGCGTGGTGAATGCCATCGGCCTGCAATTGCTGGGAACGGATTTCAGCCGGATCGCACAGCCGGAACAGCGGACGGCGAGGCTGCTGCAAGCGCTGCGACAGGTGCGCTGCCTGCTGGTCTGGGACAATGTCGAAACCCTGCATTCCATGCCCGACCCGCAGGGGGTGACCAAGCCGCTGGCAGACGAGGAACGGGCCGCCATCACCGCCTTCATTGCGGCCCTGCGTCAGGGCGGCCAAAGCACCCTGATCCTGACCAGCCGCACGCCGGAGGAATGGCTGGGCCCGCTGCACCGGCTGGAACTGCCGGGCCTGACGGGGCAGGAGGCGACGGAATATGCCGATATCCTGTTGGCCCCGCATCCCGCCGCCGCATCCCGCCGCCGGCACCCCGCCCTTGCCGACCTGATGGAATATCTCAACGGCTATCCGTTGGGCATGCGCCTGATCCTGCCGCATCTGGCCCATCATGACGCCGCTACGCTGCTGGCCGGGCTGCGCGGTCAGGTGCCGCTGCCGGCCACCATCACCGACGGTCCTGCCCGTCATGCCAGTCTGGAGGCCTGCGCCGCCTATTCCCTGGGCCAATTGCCGACCGACACACGCAACTGCCTGTCGCTGCTGGCCTTGATGGAGGGGGTGGCGGATCTGGTTTTGCTGCACGCGGCCTGCAAAGAGGCGACGATGCCCGCCCCCTGGCAGGGGGTGGATAGCGAAAGCTGGCGGGAAATGCTGGACGCGGCCACCGCGGTCGGCCTGCTCAGCCCCATCAACGGGCTGATTTACCACATCCATCCCGCCCTGCCCGCCCTGCTGCTGGCCGACTGGCGGGCGCGGGCCGGGGCAGATTTCACCGGGCAACAGGCAGCGGCACAGGCGGCGATGCTGACGGCGCACGCGGAAGTGGCCGCTGCCCTATATGAGATGATCAGGGGAGAGGGGGCGGAGATTGCCTTCCACCTGCTGTCCCTGCTGCGCCGCAGCCTGGGCCATTATCTGGCCCTTTCCCTGGACCGGGGGGATTGGCAGGCGGCACAAGCCATGCTGCAACCCTTGTCGCTCTATCTCACCAACCAGGGTTGGGGACAGGAACTGCAAGGCTGGCTGGACCGCGCACGGCTGGCAACGGAGGGGGCATCCGGTCTGCCCCCGGTCTGGGGCAGCACACCCTGTGCTCTGTGGTTGTTTGTCACCGGTCAGACAGCCAACTCAAAGCTTAGCCAAGGCGATCTTGATCCCGCCCAGCGGATTTATGACGGTCATCGAGATCTGCTGGTGGCAGCGGGCCACCCCGCCCGTCGACAGCTTGGGGTATGCCTGCATCAGCTTGGTAGGGTGGCACAGGATTCCGGGGACTTGGCGGCGGCGGCGCACTGGTATCGTCAATCGTTGGCCATCGACCAGGAACTGGGCGACCGGCCGGGCATGGCGGTCAGCTACCATCAGCTTGGCATAGTGGCACAGGATTCTGGTGATTTAGCGGCGGCGGCGGACTGGTATCGCCAATCGCTGGCCATCAAGCAGGAACTGGGCGACCGGCCGGGCATGGCGGCCAGCTACCATCAGCTTGGCAATGAGGCGCAGCGTTCCGGTGATTTAGCGGATGCGGCGGACTGGTATCGCCAATCGCTGGCCATCCGGCAGGAACTGGGTGACCGGTCAGGCATGGCGGTCAGCTATCATCAGCTTGGCATGCTGGCGCAGCGTTCTGGTGATTGGACCGCCGCGGCGGACTGGTGTCGCCAATCGCTGGCCATCAAGCTGGAACTGGGCGACCGGCGGGGCATGGCGGCCAGCTACCATGAGCTTGGCATTGTGGCGCAGCTTTCCGGTGATTGGGCGGCGGCGGCGGACTGGTATCGCCAATCGCTGACCATTAACGAAGCGTTGGGCAACCGCCCGGACTTGGCCATGACCTATGCCCAGATGGGGCATTTGCATCTGGTGCGGAACGAACCGGGGCCGGCCCTGACATGGACGTTGCGGTCGATCGCCCTGTTCCCGGATTTTCCCAGCCCGCAGACGGGGGCCGCCCCCCGGCATTTGGCCCGTCTGACCCGGATACTGGGGTTGGAGGTAGTGACGGATACCTGGCGGGAACTGACGGGGGCGGACCTGCCGGGAATTATCGCGGATGCCCTGCCGGCCCTGATGGACCAGATGCGGCAGGAGATGGAGGCGGGCTGAGCGTTGTCGCCGATTGCGGCCCGGCACCGCCCCACCCCATGCACCCCCATCGCCCCCGCCCATCCGTGCTGCAACGTTGACTCTGGCCCGCACATCCCTATCTTTGCCCGGTTAAGCGGCTGGCTCTTGCCACCCCGCGCCCTTTGTCATGCGGAAAGGCCCCGGTACCGGGGTGACGGCGTTGAAGAAGAAGCTGTTCATCAAGACCTATGGCTGCCAGATGAATGTCTATGACAGCGACCGCATGGCCGATGTCCTGGGGCCGCTGGGTTATGAGCCGACGGATACGCCCGACGGCGCCGACATGGTGATCCTGAACACCTGCCATATCCGCGAAAAGGCATCGGAAAAGGTCTATTCCGAACTGGGCCGCATCCGCCTGTTGCAGAATGACAAGGCGGCGGAGGGCGGGCGCATGGTCGTGGCCGTGGCCGGCTGTGTGGCCCAGGCCGAAGGGGCCGAGATCATGATGCGCGCCCCGCATGTCGACATGGTGTTCGGGCCCCAGACCTATCACCAGTTGCCGGAGATGGTGACGCGCGCCGTGCGCGGGGCCGGCGGCGTGGTCAATACCGACTTCCCGGTGGAGAGCAAGTTCGACCTGCTGCCCGAGGAAAGCGCCAAGCCGCAGGGCCCAGCCGCCTTCCTGTCGGTGCAGGAAGGCTGCGACAAGTTCTGCACCTTCTGCGTCGTGCCCTATACGCGCGGGTCGGAATATAGCCGCCCCGTGGCGCAGGTGCTGGCCGAGGCCAAGCGGCTGGTCGGCCATGGCGTGAAGGAAATCACGCTCTTGGGCCAAAATGTCAACGCCTTTCATGGCGACGGGCCGGACGGCAAGGTCTGGGGCCTTGGCCGCCTGATCCGGGCGCTGGCGGAGGTCGAGGGCCTGGAACGCATCCGCTATACCACCAGCCACCCGCGCGACATGGATGACGACCTGATCGCCACCCATGGCGAGGTGCCGCAACTGATGCCCTTCCTGCATCTGCCGGTGCAATCGGGCAGCGACCGCATCCTGGCCGCCATGAACCGCAAGCATACGGGCGATGATTATCGGCGCCTGATTGACCGGCTGCGCACAGCACAGCCCGATCTGGCCCTGTCGTCGGACTTCATCACCGGCTTCCCCGGTGAGACGGACCAGGATTTCGCCGACACGCTGCGCCTGATCTCCGATATCGGCTTCGCCCAGGCCTACAGCTTCAAATATTCAGCCCGCCCCGGCACCCCCGCTGCGTCCCTGGAAGGGCGGCAGGTGGAGGAGAAGGTGAAGGATGACCGGTTACAGGCGGTGCAGCAATTGCTGAACGCCCAGCAGGTGGCCTTCAACCAGACCCTGGTCGGCCGCACCCTGACCGTGCTGTTCGACCGGGTCGGCAAGTTCGAGGGGCAGTTGCTGGGCCGCAGCCCCTATATGCAGTCCGTCCATGCGGAGGCGCCGGCCCGCCTGATGGGGCAGATGGTGGAGGTCGCCATCGAGGGGGCCTTTGCCAACAGCCTGTCGGGCCGCATCGTCACCCATGAGACCACCACCCAGACCGCCGCGGCACCGGCGGTGGAGGCACACGCTTGACCAATCTGGAACTGTCGTTCGACGATAATCGCCTTCTGCCCCTTCTGTTCGGCGAACATGGTCAGTTCCTGACCCGCCTGGAACACCAGATGGGGGTGCGGCTGGTGTCGCGCGGCAATGTCCTGTCCATCACGGGCGGGGACCAGTCGGCCCAGGCCGCACGCGCCGCCGTGCTGGCCCTGTGGGACCGGGTGAAGGCGGGCATGGCCGTCGGCACGGGGGAGGTGGACGCCGCCGCCCGCATGGCCATCAGTACCGATGTACAGGCCAGCGGCAATGCCCTGGCGCAATTGTCGGACCCGCGCGCGGGCCTGAAGACCAAGCGCCGCACCATCACCCCACGCAGCGCCACCCAGGCCCGCTATCTGGAAGCGCTGGCGGAAAATGAACTGGTCTTCGGCCTGGGCCCCGCCGGCACGGGCAAGACCTATCTGGCCGTGGCCCAGGCCGTCAGCCTGCTGATGCAGGGGTCGATCGAACGCATCATCCTGTCGCGCCCCGCCGTGGAGGCGGGGGAACGGCTGGGCTTCCTGCCGGGCGACATGAAGGAAAAGGTCGATCCTTACCTGCGTCCCCTCTACGATGCGCTGCATGACATGTTGCCGGGTGATCAGGTGACCAAGCGGCTGGAGACGGGCGTCATCGAAGTGGCGCCGCTGGCCTTCATGCGCGGCCGCACCTTGGCGCATGCGTTCGTCATCCTGGACGAGGCGCAGAACACCACGCCCATGCAGATGAAGATGTTCCTGACCCGACTGGGCGAGGGCAGCCGCATGGTGGTGACGGGCGACGTCACCCAGATCGACCTGCCATCCGGACAGAAATCCGGCCTGCGGGAGGCGCTGACCATCCTGCGCGGGGTGGATGGCGTGTCCTTCGTGGAATTCACCGACAAGGACGTGGTCCGCCATCCGCTGGTCGGGCGCATCGTCCGCGCCTATGACGCGGCGGCCCGTGCCAACAGCGCCGGACAGGATATCTGACCCATGCCCCATCAGGTCGACATCACCATCAGCATCGAGGATGACCGCTGGGACGGCGCTGTGCCGGACGTGGAGTCCCTGTGCGAACGCGCAGCCCGCGCCGCCCTGATCGCGGCCGACGCGCAGGACCCGGATTGGCTGCCCGGCGGCCCGGTGGAAATGTCACTGGTCCTGGCCGACGATGCCACAGTCCAGGAACTGAACCGCGACTATCGGGCCAAGGATAAGCCCACCAACGTCCTGTCCTTCGCGCTGTACGCCGATGGTGAAAGCGATGGCGACGAAGGTGAGGAAGATGGCGCGGATGAAGAGTTCGACGTCGAGGAAATCGCTATTCACGACGATGATGACGACAATGTGGAATTCCTGTCGCCAGAGCCCGCCGTTCCTGTATTATTGGGCGATGTGATTCTTGCGTTCGAGACGGTGGAACGCGAGGCAAGCGAACAAGGCAAGCCTTTCACGGACCACCTCACCCACCTTGTGACCCATGGTGTCCTGCACCTTCTGGGTTACGACCATATCGAGGATTCCGAGGCCGAACAGATGGAACGGCTGGAAACCCAGATCCTGTCAGGGCTCGGCATCGCCGACCCTTATGCCGGGCGCCCGGAAGGACATCGTGCGCCTGATGATCATGGCGGCTCTGCCGCTGATGATCCCGGGGATGAAGCCCCGGACCCTTCCCCATAACCCCTGAAAGATGATGGCCGACCTCAGCGACAGTCGATCGCCCCGCGAAGACGGGGCCGAAGAACACGGAACCCTCACCCAGCAGCTGCGCGGCTGGTTGCGGTCGATCCTCGGGGTGCGCGGCGGCGATACGCTGCGCGACACCATCGAGGAACTGATCGAGGAAACAGGGTCCACCGAACCCTCCATGGCGGAGGGGGAGCGGGCATTGCTCGCCAATATCCTGAAACTGCGCCACCGCACCGTGGTCGATGCCATGGTGCCGCGGGCCGACATTGTCGGCGTGCCGCTGGACATATCCCTGACCGACCTGATCATGCGCTTCTCCAACGAAGCGCACAGCCGCATGCCCGTCTACCGGGAAGAGCTGGATGACGTGATCGGCATGGTCCATATCAAGGACGTGCTGACCTGCGTCGCCGGCAGCCGCCCTTACGACCTGGAAAGCATCACGCGGGAGGTCATGATCGTGGCGCCCAGCATGCCCGTGCTGGACCTGCTGCTGAAGATGCGGCAGCAGCGCCAGCATCTGGCCCTGGTGGTGGATGAATTCGGTGGTATCGACGGGCTGGTCAGCATCGAGGATCTGGTCGAAGAGATCGTCGGCGAGATCGAAGACGAGCATGACGACGCCAAGGAAAGCGCGCTGGCCCCACGGGCCGATGGGTCGCTGGACGTCGATGCCCGCATCCCGGTGGAGGATTTCGAGGCTCAGTTGGGCCGCTATTTCGCCCCGGAGGAGCTGGAGGATGTCGATACGCTGGGCGGGCTGGTCTTCTCCATGGCCGGCCGCGTGCCGTCCCCTGGCGAGGTGCTGAAACATCCCAGCGGGCTGGAGTTCGAAATCCTGGACGCCGATCCGCGACGCATCAAGATGCTGCGCGTCCGCAATCTTGCCATGAACAGCAGCGAGGGTGCCGACGCGCCGCGACGGGCTGTGGGCTGACAGGCCCTTGCCCTGACGGCAACCGATGCGGAGGATGGCCGCCATCCACCGACAACCGCCAGGGCGTTCCCGACCATGAACAACCCGCCGTCCTTTCCCCGCCTGTCCAGCCTGGACAGGCGGTTTGTCCAGGCCCGCGGCTGGAAGCGCCTGGGTATCGCCGCCCTGGTCGGCGCCATCGCCACCCTGGCCCTGCCGCCGGCCCATGCCCTGCCCCTGCTCTGGCTGACCTTTCCGGCCCTGATCTGGCTGCTGCGCGGATCAGACCGGAAGCGGAATGATTTTGCCATCGGTTTCGCCTTCGCAATCGGCCATCACGTAACCGGGCTTTACTGGATCAGTGCGGCCCTGTTCACCGATATCGGCCGGTTCTGGTTCATGCTGCCCTTCGCCTTGCTGGGCCTGCCGGCGCTTCTGGGTCTGTTCCTGGGCGCCGGCACCCTGGCCCATGGCTGGCTGCGCCGACGCTTCGGCCTGACGGGCTGGGCGGAGGCGGCCTCTCTGGCCCTGGTCTGGACAGCGGTGGAATATGCGCGCGGCCATGTATTGACAGGTTTTCCCTGGAACCTGATCGGCTATGCCTGGGTACCGGTGCTGCCGGTACTGCAGATGGCGTCGGTCACCGGCATTTATGGCCTGTCGCTGCTGACAGTGCTGGCCGCCGCCATGCCGGCAGCCATTTCTGATCCGAAACAATCCTTTCGACCGGCGATCGCCGGCTTGGCAGGTTTGGCGCTGGTGGCTGCCTGGGGTGGCTGGCGCATGGCCGGCGAAGGGTTGGAGGACGTGGCGGATGTGCGTCTGCGTCTGGTCCAGCCCAACATCCCGCAGACCCTGAAATGGAAGGAGGAGGCCAAGGTGGAGAACCTGCGCCGCCTCATGGACCTGTCCATGGCTCCCGGCTGGTCAGAGGTCACGCATGTCATCTGGCCGGAGACAGCCGTCCCCTACCTGCTGTCGTCCGATGACAGCGACCCTGACCAGATGCCGCTGCTGCAGGCGCTGACGCAGGTGGCCCCGCCTGGCGGGGCCCTGATCACCGGGGCCAACCGCCTGTCGCGGGATGCCGACGGCAAGCCGCTATATCACAATTCCCTGTTCGCACTGACCCAGGGCGGCCATGTCGCGGCCAGCTTCGACAAGTTCCATCTGGTGCCGTTCGGGGAGTATCTGCCCTTGCGCCGCCTGTTGCCCGCGGGAATGAAGGCCGTGGCCGCCGGCGCCGATTTCACGCCCGGCCCGGCCCCGCGCGCCGTGCCCCTGCCGGGCGCGCCGGCCGCAAGCCCGCTGATCTGTTACGAGGTCATCTTCCCCGGTGCCGTGATGCCGAACGGCGCCCCGGCGGAGCGGCCTTCATGGCTGCTGAACCTGACGAACGACGCCTGGTACGGGCAGACGGCCGGACCGCATCAACACTTCGCCATCACCATCGTGCGCGCAGTGGAGGAAGGGGTACCGCTGGTGCGCGTGGCGAATACCGGCATCTCGGGCGTTGTGGATGCATATGGGCGGGTCAGGGGCACCCTACCACTTGGCGGTAGCGGAAACATCGATATTGCCCTACCAACGGGGGCACGTTTCGTGCCATTGTATGCCGACTTTGGCGACAAGGTCGTCGGCATGATCTGGGCTGCGCTGTTTTTGATCACGCTGGTGCTGGGCCGCCGCCGCGACACCGTCTGAAGATGATGGGCGCCGCCACGAGCATCTGTTAGCAGTTATTATCCTTTTGATCACGCACGGGCACCGCTTCCACTACTGAAGAATAGGGAACGGGGCCTTGACTGCATGCAAAGGTATGAAGCAGGATCGGGTCAACGCCAATCTGGAGGTTGTCCGCATGCAAACCGAAACTCGTGGCCGTCGTGGTGGCGGCCGTCCCAAGCTTGGGAAGCCGAATCCCATCGACGTCCATGTCGGGACGCGTGTCCGCCTGCGCCGTACCCTGCTGGGCATGAGCCAGGAGAAGCTGGGCGAGGCGATCGGCCTGACCTTCCAGCAGGTCCAGAAATATGAGCGCGGGGCCAACCGCATCGGCGCGTCGCGTCTTTTCGACCTGTCCCGCGTGCTGGATGTACCCGTCTCCTTCTTCTTCGATGACATGCCGAACCCCGAAGGCATGCCGAACCCCGCGCCGACCCCGGTGCCGGAGGCAGGGGAGCCCGACCCGATGGCCAAGCGTGAGACGCTGGAGCTGGTGCGCGCCTATTACCGCATCACCGACCCCAGCGTGCGCAAGCGCATCTTCGAGCTGACCAAGGCTGTCGCCGGCGCCTCCGACGCCGCCTGACAGCTGCGGCGGCGGGCCGGATCGGCAACACCTGGCTGGCCGCACCTGCGGTCAGCTGGTTCTGGCCCATGACGACTGGCGGGAGCACTGAAATGACGCTGCTTCCGGTCGCCTGACAGAGGGGTCGCCCAGGCGGGGTGCTTGACCTTACCGGAAAAGACTGCAAAAAAGGCGCAGTTCTGGCATTGGTCAGGACTGCGCGTTTTTTTTGCGCGTTTCCCCGACCCGCTAGCCGAGGCGATCGCAAGTGGCAAAGTCGAACTACGTTTTTACCAGCGAGTCCGTGTCCGAAGGCCATCCAGACAAGGTCTGTGACCGGATTTCCGATGCCGTCGTGGATTTGTATCTGGCGCAGGATCCCTACGCACGCGTCGCTTGCGAAACGTTGGCCACCACCAACCGGATTGTCATCGCTGGCGAAGTGCGCGGCCCCGGCGACCTGTTGAAGCAGGTCGAAGACGTGGCGCGCGCCGCCGTCCGTGACATCGGGTACGAGCAGAAGGGCTTCCATTGGGGGACGGCCGATGTGTCCGTGTACCTGCATGCCCAGTCCGCCGACATTGCTGTGGGCGTCGACGCCGCCGGCAACAAGGACGAGGGTGCCGGCGACCAGGGCATCATGTTCGGCTATGCCTGCACCGAGACGCCGGCCCTGATGCCGGCCCCGATCTATTACAGCCACAAGCTGCTGAAGAACCTGGCTGAGGTTCGCCATTCCGGTGCCACGCCCTGGCTGGGCCCGGATGCCAAGAGCCAGTTCTCCCTGCAGTACCGCGACGGCAAGCCCGTCGGGGCCACGTCGGTCGTGCTGTCGACCCAGCACAGCGAAAGCGTGAGCCAGGAAGAAATCCGCGAAACCGTTCGCCGCCACGTCCTGAACGTGCTGCCGGAAGGCTGGATGTGCCCGGAAGAGGCGTTCTATGTGAACCCGACGGGCCGTTTCGTCATCGGCGGTCCCGATGGCGATGCCGGCCTGACCGGCCGCAAGATCATCGTCGACACCTATGGCGGTGCCGCCCCCCATGGCGGCGGGGCGTTCTCCGGCAAGGATCCGACGAAGGTTGACCGGTCGGCCGCCTATGCCGCGCGCTATCTGGCCAAGAATGTCGTGGCCGCCGGTCTGGCCGACAAGTGCACCATTCAGCTGAGCTACGCCATCGGCGTGTCGCACCCGCTGTCGGTTTATATCGACACGGCCGGCACCGGCCGCGTGGACGAGGACAAGCTGTCCGATGTGCTGCGCCAGCTGATGAACCTGAGCCCCCGCGGCATCCGCGAGCATCTGAAGCTGAACCGCCCCATCTATGCACGCACGGCTGCCTACGGGCATTTCGGCCGCGAGCCGGATGCCGATGGTGGCTTCAGCTGGGAAAAGACCGATCTGGTCGCCGACCTGAAGTCGGCTTTCGGCGCCTGATCCCGGCGGGACGCCGTCACCAGCGTCCCACCCCGCCTGTTGCAGCGGCCCGCCCATCGGCGGGCCGTTTGCATTACCTGTACCCTCCGTTCCTGAGCATGCCCATGTCCGAGGACACCGCCCCGCCCCGCAAGGTCCTTTATGGCCGCCGTCACGGCCGCCCGCTGCGCAAGCACCGGCAGGAGGTGATGGAGACGCTGCTGCCGGTCATGAAGCTGACGGCCCCCGCCGCCGGTGCCTGCATCGACCCGGCCAGCCTGTTCGCAACACCCAGGCAGGACTTGTGGTTCGAGGTCGGGTTCGGCGGCGGCGAGCATCTGGCCTGGCAGGCAGCCCGCCATCCCGATATCGGCTTCATCGGCTGCGAGCCCTTCATCAACGGTGTCTCCTCCCTGCTGAAGCATGTGGAGGAAGGGGGGCAGACCAATATCCGTGTCGTACCCGATGATGCCCGCCCCATTCTGGATGCCCTGCCCGATGCATCGGTTGGACGGGCTTTCGTCCTGTTCCCCGACCCCTGGCCCAAGGCACGGCATGCTTTCCGCCGCTTCATCGGACCGGATAACCTGCGGCGCCTGAGCCGTGTGCTGAAGGACGGGGCTGAACTGCGTATCGCTTCGGATGATCCGCAGTTGCAGCGCTGGATGCTGGAACATGTCTGGCGCCATCCTGATTTCGAATGGATGGCAAGAACAGCCGAAGACTGGCGCCAACGTCCGGAAGATTGGCCCCAGACACGCTATGAGGCCAAGGCCCTGGAAGCGGGCCGGCGCCCTATGTTCCTGCGCTTCACCCGGCGTACACGCTGAATAATGTGCGTGACCAAACCTTTGCCCGGAGCCACCTGCCACTTCTGCAGAACCTAACCCTTCGAACCTGACAAATATGCGCGACTGAGGATTATGCTTCGGTTTTAGCGTCAAGACACAGTCGGCACAGGTATCGACTGTCGGGTTAGGAGGATCGCATGGTTTCGCTGCGTGACTTGAAGATCGGGGTGAAGGTCAATCTCGCCATGGGCATGCTGGCCGCCATCGCCATCGCAATGGCCGTGATGGGCCTGTCCGCCATGTCCGTCTATCAGTCCGAAGTGGAGAACATGGGCGTGTCCGCCAAACGCGCCGTGCTGTCCGAACAGATCAACGGGCTGATCAATGGTGTCGTCATGGACAGTCGCGGCATCTACATGGCCCGCGACGCGGCGGAGGTCGACAAATTCGCCAAGTCCATGACCGAAAGCCTGAATACTCTGGATCAGCGCCTGACGGCCTATGAGGCGGTGATTGACGCGTCCGTCGCGGCGGAAATGCGCGATGCCATCACCCGTGGCCGGGAATTCATCCGCTTTCGCACCGACATGATCAATGTGGGGCGTGCCGAGGGGGCCGCCGCCGCGCGCGTTGTTGGCGACAATGATGCCAACCGGGCCAACCGCAAGGCCTTCAACGACGTGATGATCAAGCTGTCACAGAAGCAGGTGGCCACCGTGAATACGGCCATCGCCGATCTGGACGATTTCGGCAACAGCATGCGCCTGACGCTGCTGCTGGTCGCCGCCATCGGTGTCATCGCCTCCGTTGGCTTTGCCATGTGGCTGGTGTCGCGCCGTGTCACGCTGCCGCTGGGCACGGTGACCGGCATCGTGCGGCAGATGGCCGCCGGCGATCTGCACGCCACCGTTCCCGAAACCGACCGCAAGGACGAGATCGGGCAGATCGCCCAGGCCCTGGAACAGTTCAAGCGCGGACTGCTGGAGGCAAAGCGGCTGGAAGCCGAGCAGAAGGCCGAACAGGCTGCCAAGGAGGAACGCCGCCAGCGCCTGGAGCGGCTGACCTCCGACTTCGCCTCCAAGCTGGGGCAGGTTTCGGCCGCACTGGCCCGATCGGCCACGGATATGCGCGCCAGCGCTTCCGGCCTGAACGGTGCCGCCCAGGCCGCCGCCGCCCAGGCCGCCCAGGTCGCCAACGCGTCGGACGAAAGTGCCGCCGGTGTGCAGAGCGTGGCCGCTGCCACCGAAGAGATCAATGCCTCCATCGCCGAGATCGCCCGTCAGGTGGTGGAGGCCAGCAATGTCGCCCGCAGCGCCGTGGAGGATGCCGGCGAAACCACCCGCACCATGGATGGTTTGCAGGGCGCCGCTACCCGCATCGAAGAGGTGGTGGGCCTGATCCAGGGCATTGCCGCCCAGACCAACCTGCTGGCCCTGAACGCCACGATTGAGGCGGCGCGCGCCGGTGAGGCCGGCAAGGGCTTTGCCGTCGTAGCGTCGGAGGTGAAGGCGCTGGCCACACAGACCGGCAGGGCGACAGAGGATATCACCTCCCAGGTCGCCAATATCCAGCGTGAGACAACCGCAGCCGTCACCGCCATCGCCCGCATCGCCAATACGATCGACAAGATCGGGGCCATCACGACCGCTCTCGCCGCCGCCATCGAGGAACAGCAGGCCAGCACGAACGAGATTTCGCGCACGGTGCAAGAAGTGGCCAATGGTACCCAGGCCGTCTGCGATGCAGTGCAGGGCGTCAGCCAGGCCGCCGCCAACACCGGCGGTGCGGCCAGCGCCGTGGAAGGCACGGCGTCGGACGTGACCCGTCAGTCCGTCGTGCTGAACACCGAGGTCGACCAGTTCGTGAAGACGATCATGGCCGCCTGACCGGGGCCACCGCAGGATCAGCATGAATGGGGGGGGCCGGGCAACCAGCCCCCCCTTTTCATTCCCGCACGCCCCACAGCATGTAATTCACGTCCAGGTCCGTGGATGCCAGGCTGAACTTGTCGCTGACGGGGTTGTAGGTGACGCCCGTCAGTTCCCGCACCGCCACGCCCGCGCGGCGTAAGGCGCCCGTCAGTTCCGACGGCTTCAGAAAGCGCTTCCAGTCATGGGTGCCGCGCGGCAGCCAGCGCAGCACATATTCGGCCGCGACAATGCCGAACAGCCAGCTCTTGGTCGTGCGGTTCAGCGTCGCCATGAAGACCAGACCACCCGGCCGGGCCAGCGCCGACACGGCGCGCAGGAACAGGTCGACATCGGCGACATGCTCCACGATCTCCATGGCCAGCACCACGTCGAACTGTTCGCCGGCGCGGGCCAGATCTTCGGCCGTGGCGGTGCGGTAATCGATCGCGACCCCCGTTTCCGCCGCATGGGTAGCCGCCGTCTTCACATTCTTTTCCGCGGCATCAATGCCGGTGACGCTGGCGCCCAGCCGGGCCAGCGGTTCCGACAGCAGGCCGCCGCCGCAGCCGACATCAATGATGCGCAGGCCTTCCAATGGACGGGGTGCCAGCGGGTCGCGGCCATGGGCCTTGCAGATCGTGTCGCGCAACCAGGCCAGCCGCACGGGGTTGAACTTGTGCAGCGGCCGGAACTTGCCCGTGGGGTCCCACCATTCGGCGGCGATGCGGCTGAACCGCTCGATCTCGGCCGGGTCGATGGTGGTTCGGGTCTGGCCCGGGGTCGGGGCCGTTTCGGTCGCGGCGTTCATGGCTACTCTCTCCCGGGTTGGGGCGGCATCTGGCATAGCAAAGCTGGGGCGGCCTGTCGCGGGGTCAATGTGGCACGGGTGCCCGGCCGCCATGCCTTCATGGGTGCAGTGCGACGGGCGCGCCTTGCGAAGGCCGGAAACGCGGGTTATGGATAGCCCGCTCCGGCACCGGAGCCTTTGCGAATATTACCCTGACCCTTGATGGAATGGCGTTATGGCGCGGCTTGTCCTGAAATTCGGTGGCACCTCGGTCGGCGATATCGAGCGGATCAAGAATGTCGCCAAAAAGGTGAAACAGGAGGTCGATGCCGGGCATGAGGTGGCCGTCGTCGTCTCCGCCATGTCGGGCGTGACCAATCAGCTGGTCGATTACTGCAAGCAGATCGCCAAGGTGCATGACCAGGCCGAATATGACGCCGTCGTCGCCTCGGGCGAACAGGTGACGTCCGGCCTTCTGGCCATCGCGCTGCAGGAAATCGGCATCCCCGCCCGCTCCTGGCAGGGCTGGCAGATCCCGCTGATCGCCGACGAGACGCATGGCAAGTCCCGGATCGAGCGGATCGAGACTGACACCCTGTCGCAGAACATGTCCCAGGGCGTGGTCGGCGTCGTCGCCGGTTTCCAGGGCGTGACGGAAAAGGGCCGCATCGCCACGCTGGGCCGCGGCGGTTCCGACACGTCGGCCGTGGCGCTGGCCGCCGCCTTGAAGGCCGACCGCTGCGACATCTATACCGATGTCGACGGCGTCTATACGACCGATCCCCGCATCGTGAAGGCGGCGCGCAAGCTGCACCGCGTCACGTATGAAGAGATGCTGGAAATGGCGTCGCTGGGCGCCAAGGTCCTGCAGACGCGGTCGGTCGAAATGGCCATGAAGCACCATGTGCGGGTGCAGGTATTGTCAACCTTTGAACAGGCGGCGGGCTCCGAACTGCCCGGCACCCTGGTCGTGGACGAGGATGAAATCGTGGAACAGGAACTGGTCAGCGGCATCGCCTATAGCCGGGACGAGGCGAAGATCACCCTGATTGGCGTGGAAGACCAGCCGGGCGTTGCCGCCCGCATCTTCGGGCCCCTGACGGACGCCGCCATCAATGTCGACATGATCGTGCAGAACGTGTCCGAGGATGGCCGCACCACCGACATGACCTTCACCGTGGGCAAGGCCGATCTGGACCGCGCCGTGCAGGTGCTGGAAAAGTCCAAGGACACGCTGAACTATCGCCGCCTGGTCTCTGACGCCAATGTCGTGAAGGTGTCGGTGATCGGCGTCGGCATGCGGTCCCACGCCGGTGTCGCCCAGCGCATGTTCAAGGCCCTGGCCGATCGCGGCATCAATATCCAGGTCATCTCCACCAGCGAGATCAAGGTCTCCGTGCTGATCGCCGAGGAATATACCGAACTGGCGCTGCGCTCCCTGCACACGGCCTATGGT
The DNA here is from genome assembly GCF_057809655.1 of Niveispirillum sp. FG148. NCBI lineage: Bacteria > Pseudomonadati > Pseudomonadota > Alphaproteobacteria > Rhodospirillales > Azospirillaceae > Niveispirillum > Niveispirillum sp. FG148. The sequence continues at coordinate 17,544 of NZ_JBMDKJ010000035.1, read as the reverse complement.
CTGGACAAGGCCTGATCGCCTATCCTTGCCGACCTTTTAAGCCCGGCCGGACCCTCCGGCCGGGCTTTGCTTTTGCTGGCCCCTTGACCACCGGTCACGGCGGACGGTAGTTGGAAGCCCAAGCATGAACCGAACAGACAGGAACCAACCCGCATGACCGCCCGCCAACGCCTGGATCAGCTCTGGTCCCGTGGTCGTGACTTCCTGGGCACCGAGCTTGCCATCATGGGCGGGGCCATGACCTGGGTGTCGGATGCCAATCTGGTGGCCGCTATTTCCAACGCTGGCGGTTTCGGTGTCATCGCATCCGGTTCCATGTCGCCCGACCTGCTGCGGGCGGAAATCAGGGCGGCGCAGGCCCTGACCACCAGGCCCTTCGGCGTCAACCTGATCACCCTGCATCCGCAGCTGGATCAACTGATCCAGGTCTGTCTGGAGGAGAAGGTGGGCCATATCGTGCTGGCCGGCGGCCTGCCCCCCGGCACGGCCATCAAGGCGGCCAAGGATGGCGGGGCCAAGGTCATGTGCTTCGCCCCGGCCCTGGTCATCGCCAAGCGCCTGATCCGCGCCGGGGCCGACGCCATCGTGATCGAGGGCAGCGAGGCCGGCGGTCATATCGGCCCCGTCTCCACCTCCGTCCTGGCGCAGGAGATACTGCCAGAGGTCCGCGACGTGCCCGTGTTCGTGGCCGGCGGCATCGGCCGGGGTGAGGCCATCGTGTCCTACCTGGAGATGGGGGCCGCCGGCGTTCAGCTCGGCACCCGCTTCGTCTGCGCCAGCGAATGCCGCGCGCATCCGAATTTCAAGGCCGCCTTCATCCGCGGCAGCGCCCGCGACGCGGTAGCGTCCGTGGCACTCGACAGCCGCTTCCCCGTCATCCCCGTCCGCGCCCTGCAGAATGAAGGCACCAAGCGCTTCATGGACAAGCAACGCGAAGTCATCGCGCGCTTCGATGCCGGCGAACTGGACCAGAAGGAAGCCCAGTTGGAAATCGAACATTACTGGGCCGGCGCCCTGCGTCGCGCCGTCATCGACGGCGACGTCGAAAACGGCTCCCTGATGGCCGGTCAGTCCGTGGGCATGGTCACCAAGGAACAGCCCGTGGCCGAGATTTTGGCGGACTTGGTGGCGCAGGCTGAAACGGCGCTGGGGACGCGGGGGCTGGCGGCGTAAGCGCCAAATGCGTGATGGTTACAGACCGGCCACGCCGTAACACTTAATCGCTATATTGTTACAGGCCCTGATGCTAGTTCCGCTCCTATGGCTTTGATGGGAGCGGTCAGGATGGGCGTGGTGTGGCGGCGGGCGGCAAAATTGCTGGCGGGCATCTTGGTTGCCGGGGGATGCGCGACAGCGGCACCCGCCGCAGACCTTCAGGTTCGCAATCTGGGCTGGGAATTCGTGTCCTTCATGGAACGGACGGAGAAGCTGCCACTGGACCAGCGTGTCGCGGCGTTCAAGCGGCAGGTCGGCGCGCAGTTCCCTGCCTTCTATGAGCCGAAGGGGGACGATCCGGAAAAGGCACAGGCACGCTTCGACAAAGCCATTGCCAATGCCATCGAACGGTTTCCGACAATCCGGGAAGCCTATATCGGGCAGTTGACCATGTTCGACAGCAGGTTGTCGGGATATCTTTCCAGCTTCCACCGGACCTTTCCCGACTTCGCCCCCACCAGCGAGATCTACCTACTGCATTCACTGGGCCAGATGGATGGCGGCACCCGGAACTATGACGGGCAGCGGTACCTGATCTTCGGTGCCGACGTCATGGCCCGGGTCCATCAGAACTTCCGCAGTGAAGCACCCTTCTTTCATCACGAACTGTTCCACGTACTGCACGAACCTGCCCTGGGTCCCTGCGACGAGCTGTGGTGCGCCTTGTGGACAGAGGGTCTGGCCGTTCACGTTGCCGCGACATTGAACCCCGGTTCTTCTGACGACGAGCTGCTGTTGAGCTTTCCCGACAACAGTGCTGCCCAGACGCGAAAGAGGCTGACGGAAGCCTGGTCCGACCTGCGGGCAAAGCTGGATAGCACCGACGAAGGCATCTATGGGGAGCTGTTCAGCAGCAGTCGTCACAGCGGCGACCTGCCGCTGCGGCGTGGCTATTATCTGGGCTATCTGGTTGCACAGGAGGTGGCGCGGACGCACGACCTGCAGACCTTGGCCCGCCTGCCGGCCGCCGATGTCAAGCCGCTGGTCCGCCAGGCCGTGGAGGCACTGGCAACCCAGACACACTGAGCGGATCACATCACCGCATCGCCCAGCCGATCAGCGCCTTGGCCTCGGCCCCGTCCCAATGGGCGGCACCCGCCAGGCGGCCGATCTCCCGCCCGTCCGCATCGACCAGGATGGAGAGCGGCAGACCTTCCTTCAGGGGGAAGGCCTTCATGCTGGTCATCTTCTGGTCCAGATATATCGGCAGGGACTTGATGCCGGCCTTTTCAAAGAAGGGCCCGACCTCGTTCAGCCCGCCGCGGTCGACAGAGATGGCGAGGACCTGGAACTTGTCCCCGCCCATGTCGGCCTGCAACCGGTCCAGCGCCGGCATTTCGCGGATGCAGGGAGCACACCAGGTGGCCCAGAGATTGATCAGCAGGGCCTTGCCCTTGAAGGCGGCCAGATCGACGGGCTGACCATCCTTATCCGTGATGGTCAGGGGCGGCAGGGCCGGACGGTCGGGGTTGGCCACGAAGGGCCGCGCCTCCCCCTGGAAAACGGGCATGGCGGTGGCCGTCGGCGCGGCGGGCGCGGAACTTTCCGTCTTCTGGCCGCAGCCCCCCGTTACGAGAATTGCTGTACCTACGGCCACGATTGTTGCGATACGTCGGAAAATCGCCATTCTGCCCTCTTCAGGAACCGGTCAGCCGCGCGTGAAAGTTCGGCTGGCGACAGAGTTCGTGTCCGACGGCCCCGCCGTCAACCCTGCAAAGCGACGTAAACGACGATGACCGACAGCCAGAAGCCCGCCGCCGCCACCGCAAACGACGCCAACGCGCTGTGGGGCGGGCGATTCGCCAGCGGTCCCGCCGCCATCATGCAGCAGATCAACGCCTCCATCGGCTTTGATCAGAAGCTGTGGGCGCAGGATATTGCCGGGTCGAAGGCGCATGCCACCATGCTGGCGGCCCAGGGCATCATCACGGTGGCCGACCGCGACGCCATCCTGGCCGGGCTGGACCAGGTGGCCAGCGAAATCCGCGAGGGGCGCTTCACCTTCACGGTGGAGAATGAGGATATCCACATGAATGTGGAATCCCGCCTGAAGGAGATCATCGGGGAGCCGGCCGGCCGCCTGCACACGGCCCGTTCGCGCAACGACCAGGTGGCGACCGATTTCAAGCTGTGGGTGCGCGATGCGTTCGACCGGCTGGATGGCGACCTGAAGGCCTTGCAGGCGGCCCTGATCGACCGGGCGGAGCAGTTTCCGGACCTGATCATGCCGGGCTTCACCCATTTGCAGACGGCCCAGCCCGTGACCTTCGGCCACCATCTGCTGGCCTATGTGGAAATGCTGGGCCGTGACCGCGCCCGCGTGCGCGACGCCCGCGCCCGGCTGAACGAATGCCCGCTGGGCTCTGCCGCCCTGGCCGGCACCCCCTATCCCATCGACCGCGCGGCGACGTCGGCGGCACTGGGCTTCGACCGGCCCACGGCCAATTCGCTGGACGCCGTGTCCGATCGTGATTTCGCGCTGGATTATCTGGCCACGGCCAGCATCTGCGGCACCCACCTGTCGCGTCTGGCCGAAGAGATCGTGATCTGGTGTACCAGCCAGTTCCGGTTCATCCGCCTGACCGATGCCTTCACCACCGGCAGTTCCATCATGCCGCAGAAGCGCAATCCGGATGCCGCCGAACTGGTGCGCGCCAAGGTCGGCCGCGTCATCGGCGCCCTGAACGGGCTGCTGATCGTGATGAAGGGTCTGCCCCTGGCCTATTCCAAGGATATGCAGGAGGACAAGGAGCCGGTGTTCATGGCCGATGAGACGCTGGCCCTGTGTCTGGCCGCCACCACCGGCATGATCCGCGACATGACGCCAGACCCGGCCAGCATGCGCCGCGCGGTGGAGGCGGGCTTCCCCACGGCCACCGATCTGGCCGACTGGCTGGTCCGCAGCCTGGGCGTGCCGTTCCGCGATGCCCACCACATCACGGGCCGTATCGTGAAGCTGGCGGAAAATGCCGGGACCGGTCTGGCCGAGGTGCCGCTGGTGAGGATGCAGGAAGTGCATCCCGGCATCACCGACGCCGTCTATGCCGTGCTGACCCTGGAAGCATCGGTGAACAGCCGTACCAGCTTCGGCGGCACGGCGCCGTCCCGCGTGCGTGAAGCGGTGGAAGCCGCCAAGGCGCGGTTCCTGTGATGACCGCCCCGCAGAGGAGAGCCGCCATGCGCAAAGCCGCCCTGTTCGTCGCCCTGCTGGCCCTGGCCGGCTGCGGGATGAAACCGCACTTCCCCAAGGCGCCCCCGGGCAGCCCGCCGCCGAAGACCTATCCCAACCCGGATACCGATCCGAAGCCCGCCTCCCCTTCGACTGAGAAGCCCCAATAATGACCTGCTTCCCCGTTCCCGGCTTCCATTATACCGACGGCGAACTGCATGCCGAAGGGGTGGCCCTGTCCGCCATCGCCGCCGCCGTGGGCACGCCGACCTATGTCTATACGACAGAGGGGCTGACGGCCGCCTGGCGCGCCTATGCCGATGCCTTTGCCGGCCAGGATGTCACCATCTGCTACGCGCTGAAGGCCAATTCCAATCTGGCAATCATCCGCACCCTGGCCCAACTGGGCGCCGGCGGCGACGTGGTGTCGGTGGGGGAGATGCGGCGCGCGCTGGCCGCCGGCATCCCGGCCGACAAGATCGTCTTTTCCGGCGTGGGCAAGACGCGTGATGAACTGGCGGCCGCGCTGAAGGCCGGCATCCACCAGATCAATGTGGAAAGCCTGCCGGAACTGGAAGTCCTGTCTTCCGTCGCGGTGGAACTGGGGGTGGTGGCCCCCATCGCCATCCGCATCAACCCGGATGTGGATGCCGAAACCCACGGCAAGATCGCCACGGGCCGCAAGGAGGACAAGTTCGGCATCGATTTCGCCCATGCCGGCCCCGCCTATGCCCGCGCCCTGGAACTGCCCGGCATCAACCCCGTGGGCATCGCCGTCCATATCGGCTCGCAATTGCTGAAGACCACGCCATTTCGCAAGGCATTCGGCAAGCTGGCGGGGCTGGTGCGCGACCTGAAGGCCGGCGGCGTGCCGCTGACGCGCATCGACCTGGGCGGTGGCCTGGGCGTGCCCTACAAGCCCGAAGATGCCGCCCCCGATTATCCCGCCTATGCCAAGGCCATCGCGGAAACGGTGGGGGACCTGGGCTGCCATGTCACGCTGGAACCGGGCCGGTCGCTGGTGGCCGCATCCGGCCTGCTGCTCGCGCGCACCATCTTCGTGAAGGAAGGGCTGCACCGCCGCTTCCTGATCCTGGATGCCGCCATGAACGATCTGGTCCGCCCGGCCATGTATGAGGCATGGCATACGATCATCCCCGTGACGGAGCCTGCGGCCGATGCCATGCTGGCCGATGCCGACATCGTGGGACCCGTGTGCGAGACGGGCGACACCTTCGCCCGCCTGCGGCCCATGCCGCCCGTGGCACCCGGCGACCTGCTGGCCTTCCTGACGGCCGGGGCCTATGGCGCCGCCATGTCTTCGACATATAATTCCCGTCCCCTGGTGGCCGAGGTGCTGGTGTCTGGCAGCCGGTTCGAGGTGGTGCGTCGCCGCCCGAGCTTCGAGGATAGCCTGACATTGGAATCCATGCCCGATTGGCTCTCCCCGTAACAGGTGAAAGCGGGGTAGGCTTGCGCGGCCCTTCACCAGGATTGACCATCCCGATGTCCCGTACCACCCCGCGCCGCCCCTCTGCCCCCCGCCCCGCCGCCCGTGCGGTGGCGCGGCCGCTGGCGGTGCGTCTGCGGGGTCTGATGGACCGGTATCGGCCGGGCGCGACCCGTGCCCTGCCGGCAACCCGGACGGACGTGCCGGGCGACAGCGGCAGCCGCCCCCTGCTGGCGGCCCGCGCCCTGCTGTGGTGGGAGGGATTGTGGCGCGCCTTCTGGCAGCCACTGTCCCTGCTGGGCACGTTCCTGGCCGCCGCCTGGGCGGGCCTGTTCATTCATCTCTCCATCTGGCTGCACACACCGCTGCTGCTGGCTGCGCTGGGGGCCATCGGCTGGCTGGGCTGGCGCGGCTGGAAGGGGTTCACGCCGCCGACCGACGATCAGGCGCGCCGCCGCCTGGAACGCGACAGCCATCTGCAACATCGCCCGCTGGCGCAGTTGCAGGATGGGATCGCCGGCGGGGCTGGTGATCCGCTGGCCCATGCGCTGTGGCGGCTGGCGCAGGAACGCGCCCGACGTCAGGCGGCGCAGTTGCGCCTGTCCGGACCCGACAGCGACCTGCCCGCCCGTGACCCCTGGGCCCTGCGCGTGGCGGCGGCACTGCTGATGGTGGTGGGGGCGACGGTCGGCTGGGGCGACCTGGGCGGGCGCACGGCAGGCGCGCTTTTCCCGCCGCTGGGCATGGGCGGGCTGCTGACCCCATCGCGGCTGGAAGCCTGGGCCGCGCCGCCCGATTATACCGGACAGCCGCCCGTGTTCCTGACGCGCCCGAAGCCCGCGGCAGAGTCGGCGGACAAGACGGATGACACCATTTTCCTGCCGGCCGGCACCAAGCTGGTGGTGCGGCTTGACGGTGGGTTCGGCACGCCGCACCTGCGCGCCAATGGCGGGGATACGGAATTCCAGCCCGTGGTCGGCGGCGGCTATCAACTGGAACTGGCCCTGACCGAAGGGGATGGCGTTTCAGTGCGTCAGGCGGGGCGCGAGGTGGCGTCCTGGCCCGTGAAGCTGGTGCCCGACCAGCCGCCGGGCATCGCCTTCCGTACCCCGCCGGAAGCGACGGAACGCCACGCCGTGCGCATCGATTACACGGGCGCCGACGATTACGGCATCCATGCCGTGACGGCCACGGTGACGCTTTCCATCGACACCCCGGCCGCCATCGACCGCAGCCCCATCGACCTGACTCTGCCCGTGCCCGCCAGGAACAAGCGGGAAGTGTCGGCCATCAGCTTCCATGACCTGAGCGGCCATCCCTGGGCCGGCTTCCCCGTGACCATCCGCCTGCGCGCGCAGGATGGGGCCGGGCAGACCTCGCTGTCGGCGGAAAAGGCCATGGTTCTGCCCGAACGACCCTTCACCCATCCGGTGGCCAAGGCCATCATCAACCAGCGCAAGCAATTGATCCTGATGGGGGACGCCGTGCGGCCGCTGGTGGCGCGCGCGCTGAACGACCTGTCGGTGAAGCTGGACAGCTATGGCGGCGACCCGGTGGCCTTTCTGGCCCTGCGCAGCGCCATCGGCCGGCTGATGCTGAACAGTGCCTCCGACACCGTGGCAACGACCGTTGCCATGCTGTGGGACGTGGCGCTGCGGATCGAAGATGGCAACCTGTCGCTGGCGGAACGGGAACTGCGCGATGCGCAGAAGGCGCTGATGGAGGCGCTGGACCGTAACGCCCCGGCGGAGGAAGTGGACCGCGCCATGCAGCGCCTGGAACAGGCCATGCGCGAATTCATGGATGCGCTGGAACAGCAGGCCGCCCAGCAGCCGCAGGGCCCGCAATCGCAGCAGCAGCCCGGTCCGGCCGACCCGAACAGCCAGACCATGACCCGGGAGGAGGTGGAGGATCTGGTCCGCCAGATGCGGGATCTGGCCCAGTCCGGCAACCAGGAAGCCGCCCGCCAGATGCTGTCGCAGCTTCAGCAGATGATGGAGAATTTGCAGAACGGCCAGCCGCAGCCCACCGATGAAAAGGCCAACCAGCAGGGCCAGGCCCTGGCGGAACTGACACAGAAGCTGCGGGAGCTGCAGAAGCAGCAGCAGCAATTGATGGATGACACGTTCCAGCAACAGCAGGAACAGGCCGGCAATGCCGAGGAGCTGCCGCCTAACCAGTTGCCGGGCCTGTCCGCCCCCCACCGGCAGGGCCGCCGCCCCGGAGATGGCCAGGCCCAGCCCGGCAAGGGCGCCAACAAGGACACGGCCCCCCTGGCCGCAACGCAGGAGGAACTGCGTGGCGAACTGGGCGACATCATGCGCCGGCTGGGCGAAATCGGCGGGGAGATCCCCCGCCCCCTGGGGCGGGCCGAGCGCGCGATGAAGCAGGCCACCGAAGCCCTGCAGGACGGTGCTCCCGATCAGGCCGTGGCCGCACAGGGGGAGGCGCTGGAGCAGATCCAGCAGACCATGAAGTCGATGCAGGAACAGATGGCCCGCGCCAACCCCGGACAGGCCGGCGGCCAGCGGACCCAGTCGGGCCGGCAGCAGGGCCGCGACCCGCTGGGCCGCCCCCTGCAAGGCAACGGCACCCTGAACGGCGAAGAAGTGAAGATCCCGGCCGGGGCCGACATGCAGCGCGCGCGGGAAATCCTGGAGGAACTGCGCCGCCGGGCGGGCGAGCAGAACCGGCCCAAGGCGGAGCGCGACTATATCGACCGGCTGCTGGACCGGTTCAAACAATATTAAGCCGGGGGGGGGCCCGGCGCCCACCCCACCTTCCCCGCCCCGGTATCGGTCCCGCTCTCAGCCCTGGCGAAGGCGCTTCAGCAGCGCCTGGCTGGCCTTGCCGTCGACGGGCAGACCCACCGACTTCTGATAAGCCCGGATGGCCGCCACGGTGCGTTTGCCCAGGAACCCGTCAGGCTTGCCGCGATGCAGGCCCAGCTTGATCAGCCGTGCCTGGATTTCCCGAACGCCGGCCTGATCCACCGGTACAGGTGCCGCGCTGGCCACTGGCCGGGCACCGGCGGCGGCACCGCTGACCATCGGTGCGGCGGCACCGGCCTGACGGACAGCCCCGCCCTCCTCCGCCTCGTCATCCGCATCATCGGCGGGCAACTGTCCCGAGGCCTGGGCCTTGGACCGGCGGGCGACGGCGCTGCCCGGCGGACCGCCCAGCATGCCGGCCGGCGGACCTTCGGCCACCTCGACATTGCGGCCGCCGGCATCCAGGCGACGCAGGGCCTGCCCGGCGGCGGCATCGCCACTGTCCCGCGCCCGCCGGTACCAGGCCCGCGCGGCATCCAGGTCAGGGGCGCCGTCGACACCCTGTTCGTAAAGCGTGCCCAGCATGAACAGGGCGCGGGCAATGCCGGCATCGGCCGCCAGTTCGAACCAGCGTGCGGCCAGGCCGGTATTGCGCTCCACCCCGTCGCCTTCGGTGTAGAGCAGGCCCAGGTCGAAAGCGGCTTCAGCATGGCCCAGTTGCGCGGCCTTGGTGTACCAGACAGCTGCCTGCTCCATATCCTCCGGAATGCCCAGGTCGCCGCGAAACAGTTCGGCCAGGGTCCAGCACGCATCCGCGTCGCCCTTGGCTGCCGCCTGACCGTACCAGTAGACGGCGCGCCGGATATCCTGTGGGTTGGTCGGCGTTTCGGACGTCAGCGCCTCGGCCAGGCCCATCTGGGCCTCGATATCGCCCTGTCGCGCCTTGGCTTCCAGCTCACGTTGTTCCGGCGGTGCCGCAGCCGGCAGCGCCGGGGCCACACTGGTTCCCAGCGCCAGGGCCGCCGCACCGGCTGCGGCACCCGCCACGACGGGCGCCTTCGAGCGGGACTTCGACAGGGTCGGTTTCGCCGGTGCCCGGGGCGCCGTGACGGCGGTCGATGGCTTTTTCACCGTGGGCTTGGTAACGGTCGGCTTCTTGACCGGCTCCGCCCAGGCGGCATGCGGCGGGTTGGCCACAGCCAGCAGCAACGCCGACAGCAGAAGAGAGGCGATTCGGGGACGGGGCAATGGACGCTTGGATGACGACATGCTGGCTTTCCGGACCCTGTCCGGCTTTCTCCACCACAAGGGGTTGGGGGGTGTCGCGCAGACTAACACGAAAGAGTGTGAGTGCCAGCGCAGCCGGAAGGTCCAGCCGCGATTTCCGTTCATTGATGCTGTTGCGTGCGGGATTGATTTTGACTATGGTGCGCGCCGCCCGATGATCCGGGCCGGTGTTGGGGCGTCGCCAAGCGGTAAGGCAGCGGTTTTTGGTACCGCCATTCCCAGGTTCGAATCCTGGCGCCCCAGCCATCCCCCCTGAAATATCTAAAGAAAATGCCAATGCGGACGGCCAGCGCCGGCAGCGTCGTATCATTGGCGTTATATGCGCCCGGTCATCTTGCGGCCAAATGCACTTGGCTGGAAAATGACCATAGGAGAGATAGATAAAATTTTGTATACTTCTCCGATGGTGCAAGCGTTGCCCTTATGCCTTTCGGATGTAGCCGTTGGCAGAAAGGCACAGACGACCCATCATTTTATGGTAAACAGGCAGCGGCCGGGGGAAACGGCCTGAAGAAGGGCGCAAGGGCAATTTCATGAATCGCCAGCCAAATGCACCGAAACGCGATTGGGTCCGGGTCAAGCCCGGCGAGCGTTCGTCTGCCAACGCGATGAATGAAAAGCCGGAATATGACGACCAGAAACTTCTGACCCTGCTGCAGAGCGCCAAGCGCGAGGTACAGGGCCTGCGTCTGATCCACCTGCACATGTCGCTGCTGAAGGACAAGAGCCAGCTTGATCTGATCTCCATCAAGCGCGCGATGCAGGAGACGGCGGACCAGTCGGCCTATCTGCAGCTTTTTTCCCTGTCCAACGACGACGTCATCGTCCTCTACAAGGGTATCAAGTTCTCCCTGATCTCGGATGTATGTTCCAAGATCGAAAAGCTGATGCTGTCGCGCACATCCATGACGAAGCGCAATCCCTACGGGGAAGACAGCCTCTATTCGATCATGGAATTGTCGCTGAACTTCGTGAACGTCATCCGCTTCATCGAAGGGCTGGGGCGCGAAGCCAATGCCGATGCCGCCAAGGCAGAGACGAAGCCACCGATCACGCTGGAGGAACTGGGCAAGATCGAACGCGCCGTGCAGATGTTCGACCTGTCGCCCTTCATGCTGAACCAGCCGGTCGTCAACATCCAGAACGCCGACCAGAACGAGTTCGAATATTTCGAGCTGTATATCGCCATCAAGGCCCTGGAAGAGCGGTTGTCGCCCAACTACGACATCACCGCCAACAAGTGGCTTTTCAGCTATTTCACCGCCAATCTCGACAATTCCGTGCTGAAGGCACTGAATTACGGTGTCGACTTCCTGCGCGGCCGCCGAATCGGCATGAACCTGAACCTGTCGACCATCATGTCGGCGTCGTTCGTGAAGTTCGATGAGCGGCTGACGGCCGATCTGCGTGGCAATGTCGTGCTGGAGATCAACAAGGCCGATCTGGTGGAGAATATCGACACCTACAAAGAGGTGGTGGATTTCGCCTCCTCCAAGGGTTACCAGATCTGCATCGACGGACTGAACGATTTCTGGGTCACACACATGGACCTGGAATATATGGCGTGCGACTACGCCAAGATCTTCTGGACCGACGAGATGGAGATGATGTCGGACCACGAGTACGAGGTCTTCGCTGAGAAGATCCGTGCACAGAGCAATTGCCGGTTCATCCTGGCCCGCTGTGGTTCCGTCGCCGGCCTGATGTTCGCGGAAAAGGCCGGTATCAGCCTGGTCCAGGGCCGTATCGTCGACAATATCCTGCGCAAAGGCGTGTTGCTGCGCGATGCGATCAAGAGCGCCAAGATGATGGGTGACTGAGTTTCAACGGAAACGCCGGCAGCGCCCATCTTTCGTTGCAGCCATACAGCCGCGTGCAGCGTCAATATCTTCTTAAGATGATATCCTGTATGTCGCCATGGGGCGTGTTTCCGCTATAATCCCACCCCGGAAAACCAAGGGACAGGCCAGCCAGTATGGCGTCGGATATTGCGAACAACATTTCCGAGACGGAAGGCCAGGGTCCGGACAATCGGGAAGGCAGCCCGAGCACCCATTTCCTGTTCACCAGCAAGGTCTTCTCTCTGCCAGGCGGTTATTTCGCGCTGTCGAAGGACAACAACGACCCGGTCTTCAATGTCAATCTGGGCGATGTCTGGGGCAAGATCCCTTTCCGGACCCTGCGCGAAAGCTTCCAGATCGATGACAAGAGCGACGATGCGCGCCTGTTGAGTACCGTCGAGAAGGGGCTGAAATACGTCAAGGAGATCCGGCCCGGCGACAGCATCCCCCGTGAATTGCTGGATGGCTCGGCCTCCTGGCGCGTTGATGAGAAGCACCTGACCATCGCCCGCGGCCGGTTGACCCTGCAGCTTGTCTCCTGGATCACGGGGCGGGAGGAGATGATCACCGACCGCTACAAGCTGGAACAGATCGTCGAGGATCCGCAGACCAAGCAGAAAGCTCAGGAGGCGTTTGCCAAGCTGGCCAAACAGTTCGGCCTGCCTGAGGATCGCAAGCAGGAGATGGTGGACAAGGTCGACTATCTGGCCCGTGAACTATCCTATATCGAGGCGCTGCGCGATCGCTATGGGCAGGTCCAGAAGATCATGTCGAAGGTCAATCAGGCCAAGCGCACCTTCAAAGGCGATGGACAGATCGTTGCGGATGTCGCCCGCATGCAGGCGCTGGCCAAGACCCCGATCGCCAATTTCGATGATATTTTCGATCAGGTTGACGCCCAGACTTCCGAGGTCATGGCCATGCTGCGCACCTTCGATGCGCAGGTTGCCTTCATTCGCCGCATGCGTGATGAGCTTCACACGTCGCTCATGCTCTGGGATGACATAATCGACACCTGGGACGGCCATGACATCGACAAGGAGCCGGAAACCGAGGGGCGGCTGAAAAAGACCTACCAGTTCCTGGCCAAGAACTTCCTGGTCACCAAGGTCTGGCAGCGCGGCGGCTAATTCACAGTGCTTTCCCGTGATTATGCCGTCGATAGACAGCAATAGAGCCCCGACATGGTCCTGGCCGAGACCCTATCTGACCCATGTCAGGTTCGCGGCCGTACTGGATTTCCCTCTCCATTCGGCCGGATCGCAGCGCGTTTCATTTTCATAAGGCCTTAGAACGCAAGGGATTGCGATAGCCTTGAACGGCATTTCGACCACTCTCCATCGCAGTACTTATTTAACACATCGGGGCCGTAATAATTTCCTTATTGACAGTGAATTCATTGTAGCTGAAAGTCCATGTCGCCGGTAGGAATTGACCGACGGCCGCGGCAATTTGATCGCGCAGCTTGCGCCGCGTCACCAAACGCTAAAGCGCCACGAACCCGTTTCGTGGCTGCCACTGCCCAAAATTGGAAGGAAGTGACCACCATGAAATGGTTCAAACGCGTCGCCTTCACCACCGCCGCCCTGGCCACCCTGGCCGTGACGCCCGTCTGGGGCTCCGGCCAGATTCTGAACGTGTCCTACGACCCGACCCGTGAACTCTATAAGGAGTATAACGAGGCCTTCGCCAGGCACTGGAAGGAACAGACCGGCGAAGTGGTGGAGATCAAGGCATCGCATGGCGGATCGGGCAAGCAGGCGCGTTCGGTGATCGACGGTCTGAATGCCGATGTGGTGACATTGGCCCTGGCGTCCGATATTGACGCCATCGCGGAACATTCGGGCCTGCTGTCCAAGGATTGGCAGGCCAAGCTGCCCTATAATTCCACACCCTACACCAGCACGATCGTGTTCCTCGTCCGCAAGGGAAACCCCAAGGGGGTGAAGGACTGGGATGACCTGATCAAGCCCGGCATCCAGGTCATCACCCCCAATCCGAAGACGTCGGGCGGGGCACGTTGGAACTATCTGGCTGCCTGGGGCTACGCGGCCGAGAAGACAGGCGGAAGCGAGGAGGCGGGCAAGGAGTTCGTCACCAAGCTCTATAAGAATGTGCCGGTGCTGGATACCGGTGCCCGCGGATCCACCACCACCTTCGTGCAGCGCGGCATCGGCGATGTCCTGCTGGCCTGGGAGAATGAGGCGTTCCTGGCCATCGACGAGCTGGGTGCCGACAAGCTGGAAATCGTGGTCCCGTCCGTCTCCATCCTGGCCGAGCCGCCGGTGGCCGTGCTGGACAAGAATGTCGACCGCAAGGGCACCCGCAAGATTGCCGAGGCCTATCTGACCTATCTCTACACGCCGGAAGGTCAGGAACTGGTGGCCAAGAATTACTACCGGCCGCGCCTGCCGCAGCTGGCCCAGAAATATGCCGACCGCTTTCCCAAGCTGGCCCTGTTCGACATCACGAGGTTTGGCGGCTGGGCCGTGGCGCAGAAGACGCACTTTGCCGATGGCGGCGTGTTCGACCAGATCTACAAGCCCGGCCAGTAAATTCAGGCCAACCCCGCTTGCGCGCCTTTGTAACCGGCGGGCAACTGCATTACCCTACCTCTCCACTCCCGTCGGCCGATCCCCCGGCCGACGGGGCGTCCTTGTCGGAGGGGTTGACTTGGGCAGGAACGACGTCTTGCGTTTGCTGAAACACCTTCCATCCTCCCGCGCGTCCGCCGCCAGGGGGGCTTTGCCATGAGCGCCCGGTCCATCCTTCCCTTCCTGGGTCGGCGTCCGCGCAGCATCATTCCCGGATTCGGGCTGACGATGGGCATCACCCTGACCCATCTGACCCTAGTCGTGCTGATCCCGCTGGCCGCCCTGCTGCTGCGCCCCTGGGATATCGGCATTTCCGGCTTCATCACCCAGGTGACCGAGCCGCGCGTGCTGGCAGCCCTGCGCCTGTCCTTCGGGGCAGCCTTCGTGGCGGCCGCCATCAATGTGCTGTTTGGCCTGGCCGTGGCCTGGATGCTGGTGCGCTACGATTTTCCGGGCAAGCGGGTGGTCGACGCCATTGTCGATCTTCCCTTCGCCCTGCCGACCGCCGTGGCCGGCATCGCGCTCACCTCCCTCTACGCACCCAATGGCTGGGTGGGGCAGTTCCTGGTGCCGCTGGGCATCAAGGTCGCCTATACGCAGCTGGGCATCGTCGTTGCCTTGACCTTCATCGGCCTGCCCTTTGTCGTGCGCACCGTCCAGCCCGTGCTGGAGGAACTGGATACGGAGCTGGAGGAGGCGGCGGCGTGTCTGGGCGCCACGCGCTTTGAAACCTTCAGCCGCGTCATCCTGCCCGTCATCACGCCGGCCCTGCTGACGGGCTTCGCCCTGGCGCTGGCCCGCGCGGTGGGCGAATATGGATCGGTCATCTTCATCGCCGGCAATATGCCCATGGTGTCGGAAATCGCGCCGCTGCTGATCGTGATCAAGCTGGAACAGTTCAATTACGCCGGGGCGGCATCGGTCGGCATCGCCATGCTGATCCTGTCCTTCGTGCTGCTGCTGGTCATCAACCTGTTGCAGCGCTGGTCACGCCGCTGGGCGGGGGTTTGACATGGCCGGACATTCCTCTTCCCCCCGATCGCGCGTGACGCTGGCCGAACCGCTCTGGGTCAAGGCGCTGATCATGGTCGCCGCCCTGGGTTTCCTGGGCTTTTTCATCCTGCTGCCACTGGCCGCCGTGTTCACGGAAGGGCTGCGGCGCGGCGTCGGCACCTATCTGGAAGCCCTGGTCGAACCGGACGCGCTGGCCGCCATCCGGCTGACCATGACCGTGGCCGTCATCGCCGTGCCGGTGAATATCGTGTTCGGCATCGCCGCCGCCTGGGCCATCTCCAAGCATAAATTCCCGGGCAAATCGCTGCTGCTGACCCTGATCGACCTGCCCTTCTCCGTCAGCCCGGTCATTTCGGGTCTGGTCTATGTGCTGCTGTTCGGCGCGCATGGCGTGATCGGCCCCTTCCTGCGCGACCATGGCATCCAGATCGTCTTTGCCGTACCGGGCCTGGTGCTGGCCACCATGTTCATCACCTTCCCGTTCGTGGCCCGCGAACTGATCCCGCTGATGCAGGCCCAGGGTGTGGAGGAGGAGGAGGCGGCCATCACGCTGGGCGCCAGCGGCTGGCAAACCTTCCGCCGTGTCACCCTGCCCAACATCCGCTGGGGCCTGCTCTATGGCGTATTGTTGTGCAATGCCCGCGCCATGGGCGAATTCGGCGCCGTCAGCGTGGTGTCCGGCCATATCAGGGGCGAGACCAACACCATGCCCCTGCATGTCGAGATTCTGTACAACGAATATAATTTCGTCGCCGCCTTCGCCGTCGCCTCGCTTCTGGCCATCCTGGCCCTGGTGACGCTGATCGCGAAGTCCGTGCTGGAATGGCGTCACGGCGCCGAACTGGCCGCTGCCGCGCGCCGGCATTGACGGGAACAGACCCATGAGCATCACCATTGAGAAACTGACCAAGCGCTTCGGCGGCTTCGCGGCCGTGGATGGCATCGACCTGGACATCCAGTCCGGTGAGCTGATGGCCCTGCTGGGGCCGTCGGGGTCGGGCAAGACCACGCTGCTGCGCATGATCGGCGGTCTGGACTATGCCGACGAGGGCAAACTGCTGATCGAAGGCGAGGATGCGACCGTGTCGGAGCCGCATGCCCGCCGCGTCGGCTTCGTCTTTCAGCACTACGCCCTGTTCCGGCACATGAGCGTGTTCGAAAATGTGGCCTTCGGGCTGCGCGTCGCGCGGCGCAAGCCGCGCATGACGGAAGAGGCCATCCGCACCCGCGTTCACGACCTGCTGGAGCTGGTGCAGTTGCGGCCGCTGGCCGGCCGCTATCCCAACCAGCTGTCGGGCGGCCAGCGCCAGCGTGTGGCCCTGGCCCGCGCCCTGGCCACCGAACCGCGCGTGCTGCTGCTGGATGAACCGTTCGGGGCGCTTGACGCCAAGGTGCGCAAGGAGCTGCGCCGCTGGCTGCGTGATATCCACAAGGGCATGGGTGTCACCACCGTCTTCGTCACCCACGACCAGGAGGAGGCGCTGGAGCTGGCTGACCGTGTCGCCATCCTGAACAAGGGCCGGATCGAACAGGTGGGCACCCCGGCGGAGGTCTATGACCACCCCGCCTCGGCCTTCGTCTGCGATTTCCTGGGGGGCGGCACGCGGCTGGACTGCACCGTGTCCGACGGGGCGGCCCTGATCGGCGGAGTGCGTGTGCCGGTGTCGAACGCACTGCCGCCCGCCGGCCCCGCGACGGCCTATATCCGCGCGCATGAAATCGACCTAGCCGACGGCCATGGTCCCGGCACCCTTTCTGCCACCATCCGGCTGGTCCAGCCTGTGGGGCCGCAGCTTCGCCTGGACCTGCTGCTGGACGGGCGGACGGTGGAGGCCATCCTGGACCGGCACGCCACCACCACGCCGCTGACGCCGGGCCAGACGGTGGCGCTGCGTCTGCGCCGGGCAAATGTCTATCGGGCCTGACCCGGTCGCCATACCCATTCCCGATGAGGCCGGCCGCATCGGGAGTGGGTATGGCGGCGAGACTGCCGCCGTACCGCACATGCGGCGTAGCCGAGCCGGCGGCGCTGGCGATTGAAGTCCGGTGATCGGTTCCGATCACCGGGACAGGGTATCACAGTCTGAAACGCGAAAAGCCGGCCCCGAAGGCCGGCTTTTTCGTATCTACGCGGTTTGGCTTTCCGACGGGATGGTGGGCGCGGGTGGAATCGAACCACCGACCTCTCGCTTATCAGGCGAGT
>NZ_JBMDKJ010000034.1:0-64371 GCF_057809655.1 Niveispirillum sp. FG148 | reverse complement strand
TCGTCAGGCTGGCAACCTGCGTCGTCGTCAGTTCAGACACCTGCGTCGTCGTCAGATTGTTCAGCGCCGTCGAGTTCAGGCCGCGCACCTGCGTCGTCGTCAGGGCCGCCAGATCGGTCGTCTCAAGCGACTGCAGGTTGGTGGAGTTCAAGACGTTCAGCTGTGTCGTCGTCAGCCCCACGATCTGAGTCGTCGTCAGCTCGGCAACCTGCGTCGTCGACAGATTGTTCAGCGCCGTCGAATTCAGATTGCGAACCTGCGTCGTCGTCAGAACCGCCAGATCGGTGGTCTCGATCGCCTGCAGGCTGGTCGAGTTCATACCGTTCAGCTGCGTCGTCGTCAGGCTGACAACCTGCGTCGTCGTCAATGCGGCGATGTTGGATGTATCAAACGAATTAATCTGCGTGGAGGTAAGAGCAACAACCTGCGTGGTGCCAAACCCGACAACCTGCGTCGTGGAAAGGGCGGCGACGGCGGTGGTGGTCAGACCACTGACCTGAGATGTTGCGAGCGCGGCGATCTGGGTGGTGGTGACGGCACCGATCTGCGTGGTGGACAGCCCCGCAAAGTTCGTCGTGGAAAGGGCCCGTACCTGGCTCGTTCCCAACGCTGCGACGACCGTCGTCGAAAGACCGGAAAGCTGGGTTGTCGCCAACGCACCGAATTGCGTGGTGGACAACGCACCGACCTGGGTGGTGTCAAGCACCTCAGTCTGGGTCGACGCAAGCGACCTCAAGTCTGTCGAAGAGAGTGATGCCAAGACCGTCGTAGTCAGGCCGGCAATTTGGGTGGTGTTAAAGGACGAAATGATCGACATGGCCGCGCTCCAGATTCTCAGTGTCAGGTGGAACCACCCAGCAAGACCTCTCTGTCCAGAAGCCCTACCAAGCCGCCGCGACCTACACTCACGCAGAGTTGCCGGCCACGACTAACACCCACACAATCTGGAGCCTTCTACCGGATCAAATCGACAGCACTCACCCACGCCAGAAAACTGGCGCATACAAAATAGCTGCCTAATGGTCCCCTTTTGGTATTCGGCGCCCAAATTTTTTGGGTCTCATTGGATAAAATACCATCCATAAGCACGAGTCAAGTTTCAATCGGAGTACCCCCCATTTTTGGCCCTCAAGCGCAGCCGAATTGCCGCTCCATTGCACAAAAGGGGGGCCGGGGCGGGGCGATGCCGCTAATGCCTCCCCCGTGGCGGCCTTTCGCTCCATCGACACCGCCGAATCCGCATTTGCGGCTGCTTCCACTTTTTTGTCGTTAATTTTGGCGATTGGCATTAGCCTCACGCCCAGTTGACCGACCCCCTATAGTGGATATTGCGATTGTCCCCTCATTTGACGGCATTGCGGTGTCTGTTCTTGGTCGCAATGCATCACGGCGTACAATTGTCGCCTGATGAATTGCCGGCTGCCACGGACGGCGAGCTGGTATCAACCATTATGCGGACCATGTACCGCGTGGGCCTGCGCACGAAGCTGGTCCGCCACAGCAGCTGGAAATCCGTCTGCAACCTCGGTGGTGGCTATCCGGCCATCGCGATCCGCAAGGATGGAAGCTGGGTGATCCTGGCCTTTGTGCCGCCGGGTCCCGCAGGCAGCCAGTTCGCGGCCATCCTCGACCCCCAGAACGAGGGGGCGGGCGTCCAGATGGTTCCGGAAGCCGAATTTCGGGAACAATGGTCGGGTCAGCTTATCCTGACCAAGCGGATCCATGCGCTTCTGGATGAGAAGCAGCCTTTCGGCTTCCGCTGGTTCATGCCGGAAATCCTGCGCTACGCCAATTTCTTCCGGGGTGTGGCCATTGCTGCCGTGATGTGCAACCTGATCGCATTGGCCATGCCGATGCTGTTTCAGGTGCTGATCGACAAGGTCGTCACACATCATTCTTATCAGACGCTGTTCGCGATCGTCTGCATCTATATCCTGTTGACCCTTTTCGACGGGTTCTTTGCCTATGTGCGGCAGAACCTGATGACCCTGGCCAGCAACAAGATTGATGCCCGCCTCACCTCGCGGACCTTCCAGCATCTGCTGAGTCTGCCGTTGAGCTTCTTCGAGAGCAACAGTGCCGGCGTGTTGACGCGGCACATGCAGCAGACGGAGAAGTTGCGGCATTTCCTGACAGGCCGGTTGTTCCAGTGCTTCCTGGATGGGATCACCCTGCCGGTGCTGCTGGTGCTGCTGGCCATGTATAGCGGGATATTGACGCTGATCGTGCTGGCGTTTTCATTGGCCATCTCCGGCGTGATCGCCTTCATGGTGCCGATCTATCGATCGCAGTTGAGCCGGCTATATGAAACGGATGCCTCACGCCAGGCGCATCTGGTCGAAACCCTGCACAGCATGCGTGCGGTGAAATCGCTGGTGCTGGAGAATTTGCGGCAGACCGCCTGGGACAACAAGGTTGCGCAGGCCGCGCGCAGACATCTGGATGTAGCCCGTATCGGCATCCTGGGTGGTGTCCTGACCAACGGGCTGGAAAAGCTGATGCAGATCAGCATTCTGGGTTTCGGGGCGGTCCTGGTGTTCGATGGACATCTCAGCCTGGGCGCCCTGGTCGCGTTCAACATGCTGTGCGGCCGGGTGACGGGCCCGTTGCTGCAGATCGTCGCCCTGATCAATGAGTATCAGGAGGCCGACCTTTCCGTCCGCATGCTGGGCACCGTCATGAACACCCCGGCGGAGCGCAGCGGCAGCATCCGTCAGGCGCGCCCGCCGATCACCGGGGCGATGACGTTCGAAGACGTCACTTTCCGTTATGCTCCAGGCGCTTCGCCTGCCCTGAACAAGGTCAGCTTCGATGTCGAGGAGGGGCAGGTCGTCGGTGTCGTCGGCCGGTCGGGATCGGGCAAGACAACCATTACCCGCATGATCCAGTCCATCCATCTTCCCCAGGAAGGGATGATCAAGCTGAATGGCGTCGACCTCCGCCATATCGACCTTGACCATCTGCGGCGCAGCATTGGTGTGGTCCTGCAGGACAATCTGCTGTTTCGGGGCACGATCCGCGAAAATATCGCGGCGGCACGCCCCGACGCGCAGCTGGCCGAGATCATTCAGGCGGCACAGATGGCCGGTGCCGACGAGTTCATCGACCGGCTGCCCATGTCCTACGATACGATGGTGGAGGAAAACGCCTCCAACTTCTCCGGCGGACAGCGCCAGCGCATCGCCATCGCCCGCGCCCTGGTCACCCATCCACGCCTGCTGATCTTCGACGAGGCCACGAGCGCGCTGGACCCGGACAGCGAAGCTATCGTCCAAAGGAACCTGACCCGCATCGCCGAGGGCCGGACGATGCTGATCGTCTCCCATCGGCTTTCTTCACTGGTCAAGGCGGATAAGATCCTGGTCCTTGAACAGGGTCGTCTCATCGACTGCGCCCCCCACGCCGTCTTGCTGCAACGCTGCGACATTTATCGGCACCTATGGCAAACCCAGACACAGCACATCCATTGAAACGGGCTCTGAATCCCCTGCGAGAGCGCTGGCGTCAGGTCATCGGACAACAGGCGCCGCGCCCCTATGTCGCGCCCGAGGCGATGGAGTTCCAATCCGATCTTGAAGTGGTGATTGCCGAGCCGGCGCCCCCGATCCTAGGGCGCCCCCATCTCGTCGTCGCCGGCATGCTGGTCTTGGCCGGCATCGTCGCATCGCTCATCCAGGTCGATATGGTGGTCGTGGCGCCCGGACGTCTGGTCACACAGTCGCCGCCCATCATTCTGCAACCGATGGCCCTGTCGATCGTCACGGAAATGCGGGTCAAGCCAGGGGAGGTTGTCCGACAGGGGCAGGTTCTGGCCACACTGGACCCGACCTTCACTGCTGCCGACCGTTCGTCCCTGTCATCGCAGCAGAAGACGCTGTTCGCCCTGCTGCGCCGGCTGGAGCTGGAGTCGGCGGGCAAGCCGTTGCCCGACAGCATGACCCGAGACCCCGACCCGGACATGGTGCTGCAGACGACGCTGTTCCACCAGCGATCGGCGCAATACCAGTCACGTCTCGCCGCCTTCGACGGCCAGATCAGCAGTGACGAAACCGCCCTGCGCTCCGCCGAGGACGATGAGAAGTCACTGTCGCAGCAATTGGATGTGGCGCAGGACGTCGAAAACCTGCGTGCCGAGCTGTTCAAGGGCCAGACCGGGTCACGGTTGCAGTTGCTGGAGGCGCGGTCGGTCCGTCTGGAGACGGAGCGGTCCCTGCAAGCCACCCGGAACAAGATCCAGGAACTGCGATTCGCGCTGGCAGCCCGGCGCGCGGAGCGACAGAACTTCGTGGACGACTGGCAGCGGCAGCTGCTGGAGCAGCTGGTTGAAACCAGGCGCGATGCGGCACAGGTCGACGAGGCGTTGACCAAGGCCGTGCGCATGAACGATCTGGTCGAACTGACAGCACCGGCCGACGCCATCGTGCAGGAAGTGGCTAAACGGTCCAGCGGCTCCATCGCGCGCGAGGCCGAGGCGCTGATTACCCTGATTCCCCTGGACAGCCCGTTGCTGGCGGATGTCACCATCGGCTCCGCCGACATCGGCTATGTCCGTCTGGGCGATGAGGTCGAGGTGAAGGTCGACCCGTTTCCGTTTCAGCGCCATGGCATGCTGAAGGGGCGGATGCGCTCGATCAGTCAGGAATCCTATGTGGTTGGAGCCACCGGGGAGCAACTGGACGCACTGCGATCGCCGGTCATTTCCAGCGCCTATGTGCACAAGGCGCAGGTTGAACTGCTGACGACCGAGCTGCGGCGGATGCCGGAAGGCACCGCCTTGACCGCCGGTATGACGGTGCGGGCCGAAATCAAGGTCGGCAGCCGCTCCGTCATGTCCTATTTCCTTTATCCGATCCTGCGCGGTCTGGATGAAAGCATCCGAGAGCCGTAACCAATCGGCCCTCGGATGCCCGGTCAGTCAGGCTGACGCCACAGGCGCTGATCGTAGGGAATGGGGGAATAGGCATTGTGCCGGGCCAGCGCGGTCCGATAGCGCTGTTCATAGTCCGGCAGGAAGCCAAACTCCTCGGCATCATGGTTGAAGTCGCTGCCGATATCCCCATAGAGGCGGATGTTGGTCATGTCGGGAATCGGCAGGCGTCCTGCTTCCCAATCCGCCCACATCCGGTCGAACGCGTCCTCCATTGATCGCGCCATCAGATTGGTATCGAACAAGGCGCAAGTGTCACGCGCCGCCCGCAGCTTTTCCCGGGCAGCCGCCAGTTCCTCGGGATGGGTCGCCAATCGCACCGCCGTTTCCACATAGTCGCGCGGACCGGAGCAGACAAGATCGGGAAGGCCGGCCGAATGCACCAGGCTGGCACAGACACGCGACGCAAAGGTGCGGCCCGGGACCGTGACGACGGGTACACCCATCCACAACGCATCCGATGCCGTGGTGTGGGCACCGTAGGGCGCGCTGTCCAGAAAGACGTCCACGACCTTGTAGCGCGCCAGATGGTCCGGTGAGGCGGTGAACGGGGCACAGATGAACCGGGCCTGGTCGACACCCGCCGCCGTCAGGCGCTCGCGCAATTCGACTTCGACATGGTCACCGGGTTGCAGCATCCACAACACGCTGTTTTCAACCCGCTTCAAAATCTCGATCCAGCGGGCGAACGTGAAGCGGGTCAGTTTCTGCTGACCATTGAAGCAGGCATAGATGAACGCATCCTTGGGCAACCCATATTGTTCAGGCACCGGTACACCGGGGGCCACGACCCGGTGCCTGTCATTGGGCTGGTAACAAGGGACGCGTTCCACCTTCTCCGTGTAATATTTCTCCATCTCCGGCGGGATGATGACATTGTCGGCCAGGATGTAATGGTGGAAGGGGCTGCCCATGGTGCCGGGATAGCCCAGCCAGTTCACGATGATGGGTGCCGGGCGCCGGGACAGCAGACGGGTACGCGCATCGCGCGTGTGGCCGTTGATGTCGATCAGGATGTCGATACCGCGTTCCTCGATCAGGGCCGCCGCATCGGGATCCGACATCGGTGTTATATCGACCCAGTAATCAACACTGTTGCGGATTCGCGTCTTCAGACCGTCGTCGTGGGGCACACCGCAATAAAAGACACTGACCTCGATCCGCGTCCGGTCATGCAGACCGAACAGTTCCGCCGTCAGGTGCCCGATGGCATGGGCGCGCAGATCCGATGACAAATATCCAATGCGCAGTCGTCCGTCGGGATGACGGCGCCGGTGAGCGAAATCAGCATTCGTCTTGAAGCTGTCCGGCATGCCCACATCATGCGCCACATAGTGATAGGCGTTGGCCAGGGACAGCAGGGGATCATCCGTGTAATAGGCCATGCTGAGCGGGGCCATCACCAGGTTCATCTGCTTGGTCGTCACCTCGCCCACGGGCTGCAGAAGCGGCCACTTGCACTGGCGCTGACGCACATTCACCCAATGCACGATTTCTTCACGCGAATGCGGCCGGATCTCCAGCGTCCTGCGCAGCAGATTTTCCGTTTCGGCGGTCATCTTCTGCTCGCTCAGCACCCGGCCCAGCTGCTTGATGGCCGTCACCTTGTAGCTGATCGTCTCCTGATTGACGTTCCCCAGAAGGCCGAGCGCGTGCCGCCAGTAATTGATAGCCATTTCGGCCTGGCCCAGGCGCTCCAGACACGAGCCCAGCGAAATGACGGCCGGCACAAAGTCCGGCCGCTGGCCGATGATTTCGTTGAAGATAATCAGGGCGCCATGCAGGTCGCCCTGATTCATCTTCACGGTGCCGAGATTGAAGCGCGCCGCCTGGATGGCGGGGTCATCGGGGTGTGAAGCGATCCACCCGGTATAAAGCTCAGCAACCCCATTCGTGTCGCCACGACGTTCAAACTCGGCCGCAGCCGCGAAAAGTTGAAGAATGTCCATGTGGACCGGCCCCGATGACAACGACAAGGCAGGGATCAGGGCGTATCGACGCCAAGCTGCCCGGCGAAATAGGCGATTGTGCGCTTCAATCCCTCTTGGAGATGGATGGTCGGCTGCCAGGACAACAGGGCCTTGGCCTTGGTGATGTCAGGGCAGCGCTGCAGCGGATCATCCTGGGGCAGAGGCTTGACGATGAATTCCGACTTGGCCCCGGTCAGACGGACCACCTCCTCGGCCAGCTGCCGGATCGTATATTCACCCGGATTGCCGATATTGATGGGGCCCGTCACACTGTCGGGCGCATCCATCAGCCGCACGAACCCTTCGATCAGGTCATCGACATAGCAGAAGGAACGCGTCTGCGATCCATCGCCATAGATCGTGATCGGCAGGCCCTGCAGGGCCTGGACAATGAAATTGGACACCACGCGCCCGTCATTGGGATGCATGCGGGGGCCATAGGTGTTGAAAATGCGCACGACACGAATATTCACGCCGGCCTGGCGATGATAATCGAAGAACAGCGTTTCTGCGCAGCGCTTGCCTTCGTCGTAGCAGGCGCGCGGGCCGATCGGATTGACGTTGCCGCGATATTCTTCGGTCTGCGGATGCACGGTCGGGTCGCCATAGACCTCCGACGTGGAGGCCTGGAAGATCTTCGCCTTGGTCCGCTTCGCCAGCCCCAGCAGGTTGATGGCCCCATGCACCGAGGTCTTCGTCGTCTGTACGGGGTTGAACTGGTAATGGACGGGCGAAGCCGGGCAGGCGAGGTTATAGATCTCGTCCACTTCCACGAACAGCGGGAAGGTAACGTCGTGGCGCATCACCTCGAAATGGGGATACGACATCAGATGCAGGATATTGTCCCGCGTGCCTGTGAAGAAATTGTCCACACAGAGCACATCGTGCCCGTCCTTCAGCAACCGCTCACAGAGATGGGAGCCGAGAAAGCCGGCGCCACCGGCAACCAAGATCCGCTTACGAGCCCGCTTCATGTTCTTCCTTCGCGGTTGATGGCAAGGTCGGCGTCAAACCGGCCTTTATCGGAGAAGATGCTTAATCTATAACGCAGCGGAGGGGAGGGATGCCAATGGGAAGCAGCATTTCCTGCCCACAAACCGCAATTTTGACCCCGCACCGGCCACGGCGGGTAGCCAAGCGCAAGGAACTGACGGTTGCACGCCAACCTGCTACGGCTTTTTGCATTGATCGGCCTGCTGGCGCTGGCGGGGTGCGGCAGCGCCCCCACGCCATCGAACCAGCCGCCTGACACCGAGCTGGTGTTCTGGGAAAGCATCCGGGACAGCAAGGATCCGGCGGAATACCGTGCCTATCTGGACGCCTATCCCCAGGGACGTTTCGCGGCACTGGCACGGATAAGGGCCACCGCCGCAACACCGCCGGCCCCCGTGCCATCGTCCGCTCCGTCGGCGCCGGTGCGCAAGCCGCCGCCCGCGAAACCCGCGGCCCCGGTCACCAAGCCCGCACCCCCAAAGGCGCAGCAGGGCGACCCGGCCATCATCGACACACCGGCCCCGCCGGTGAACTGGGCCAAGATCGATGATGTCGGCGGCCGGCCCAATCCCTTGCTGCGCAGCCAGATCATGGATTGCTGGGACCCGCCGCCGCTGCCCCGCGGCATCGGCAGCCTGCGGGCGGAGATCGGCATCTATTTCGACCCTGCCACCGGCCAGGTGCGTGGCGCTGCCTTCCTGGGCGGAAACCGGCAGATGAATGACACCGTCTATGCCCGCTTCGTCAACAGCGCCCTGGCCGCCCCCATGGCGCCTGGCTGCCGGGCACTGGACCTGCGTCAGCCTGGTGCCGATGCGGCCACGGGACTGGTCTTACTGTTCGCGCTCGACAGCCCGCCCTGATCGCCACGGATCGCCCGCAGGATCGCGAAATAATCCAGGATACGGGCCGACCGCCATTCCTGGTCCTGCCAGGCGCCCTGTTCGCGGGCGATCCGGCAGGCCTCGATGCCCGCCGCACGCCCGTCCACGCCGGGTGCGGTGCGCAGATGCGCCGGTAGTGCTTGCAGGAACGGCTCCATCGCCTCGGGCGAGGGTGACGGCATTTCCTGCAGCCACGCTTGCGACATGCGAAACCGGTCGCGCATGATCAGAGCCGTCATGTAATCCAGCGGTGGCATCAGTTGGGCCGGCTCCCCCGGCCGCACGCCCATCATCGGCATCAAGGGCGCCAGGGACGGCACGGCATGGTTGGCCATGACCTCGCAGTTCCAGTACAGCCGGGCCACGTCGCGGTAATGATGCAGGTCGCGAATCGGTTCCAGCCCGGACTGGTCGATCGGCAATATCTCGACCTTCGGCTTGGTGACGGTGACCGTATCATTGGAAACATCGACATAGAGCGTGCCGATCTGCGTCGCGTTCTGAAAGAACTGGCCGCGCAAAACACCCCAGATGGGCCGCATGATGCCACCTGCCTTGAAAAAGGCATGCAGCGCGCGTTCTGCCGGAAGTTGAGGTTTCTGTAGGCGCCGAACCAGCTCCTTGCGGATTTCGTCGCTGATCTCCAGACAGCAGCCCAGGGGATATTCCTTCCCGTAGGTCATCGTGTACCGCGCGGACAGAGCAGGATCCATCTCGTCGCGCAGGGCATAGAGATAATCGTAGATCTTCTTCAAGGACGGGATCAGGAAACGTTTGGTCAATGCCAGCTGTTCTCGACTGACCGGCGCCGGCTCATGGGGTAGCAGGGAAGGGACAGCGACATTCTTCATCTTCATTTGAGGCCGGTTGACAGATGGCAAGCCGCTGATCTTTCGCACGACGCTTTGATACCGGTCCAGTGAACTCTGCTGCCAGGGGCATCGGGAACGGCCAACCGTTTCGGGCATCAAACATATTGCAAATGCGAGTCATTCCTAATAATTTCCCATCGGCAACGCGCTGCACCATTTGGGCGGCGCACAAGGCTAATTTGCGAATGACTCGCATTATAAATTGATCAAAGCAGGTGGAGATGATGGAAGCAAGGCAGAATTCCCAGGTGCTGCGGGGACGCTTGGCCCTGATGGCGGCCCTTTCCGTTGGGGTCGCAGCCAGTGCCGCGCCCGTGCTGGCCCAAAGCAACGCGGGGGTAGCCAAGGAAGGGGACAAGGCGGTCCTGCTGCCCACCCTCGGTGTCGAAGGTCAGGCGGCGGCCCCGGACAACAAGCCGGAGAAGGCCGCATCACCCAAATACACCGCGCCGCTGCGCGATACGCCGCAGACCATCACCGTGGTACCGGCCACCGTGATCAAGGAACAGAATCTGCTGAACCTGCGCGACATCCTGACAACGGTGCCGGGCATCACCTTCGGCGCCGGCGAAGGTGGCGGCGGCTATGGTGACAGCATCAATCTGCGTGGCTATTCCGCCAATTCCGACATCGCCATCGACGGTATCCGCGACAGCGCCCAGTACACGCGCAGCGACAGTTTCAATCTGGAACAGCTGGAGGTAACCAACGGCGCCAACTCCGTCTATACGGGGGCGGGTTCCGTCGGCGGCAGCATCAACCTGGTCTCCAAGGCGGCCAAGGACGACAGTTTCACCAATGCCAGCGCCGGCATCGGCACCGACAGCTATTACCGCGCCACCGTCGATACCAACCAGAAGATCGGCGACAGCGTGGCCGTCCGCCTGAACGCCATGGGACACAAAAATGATGCCCCCGGCCGCGACGTGGAAAAATATGAACGCTGGGGCGTGGCGCCCTCGGTGATCTTCGGCCTGAACACCGACACTCAGGTGACGTTGTCCTATTTCCACCAGCATGACGACAATATCCCGCAATATGGCGTGCCCTATTATCAGAACGCCTTCCACAATGGCGTCCTGCCGGGCGTGGATCTGTCCAATTACTACGGATACGCCAATGTCGACACGCAGCAGAGCGATGTCGACATGGTCACGGCCAAGATCGAACACCGCTTCACGGATCGGCTGTCCGTCCAGAACATGACCCGCTGGCAGCGCGTCACCCAGTTCTCCATCGTCGATCCACCGCAGGGCACCTGGTGTCTGGCCGACGGCACCAACGCCTCGTCGGGCGCTGCCTGCAGCCCGGCGGGGACCTACACCCCCAGCGGCCCACGCGGCAATACCCGCGACACGCGCAACAGCATGCTGTTCAACCAGACGGACCTGAAGGCCGAGCTGGCCACCGGCGCCATCACCCACAACCTGACCCTGGGTGCCGCAATCTTTGCCGAGAAGTTCCACCTGAACACGGGCAATTCGCTGCGCAACCCCGGTGGGGCGACACCCAATCCGACCCTGCCGGCGATGAGCATCAGCAATCCGAACAATATCTATACTGGCCCGGTGAATTTCATCCGTACGGCCACCCAGGACGGCAATCTGGAGAACCAGGCCGTGTACCTGTTCGATCAGGTCAAGCTGAACGAACAGGTAGAGCTGAATGGCGGTGTGCGCTGGGAACATAACAAGGGCGACTACACGGCCGGCACCTACAGCGCCCAGGGCGTGTTCCAGTCGCAGGGCGAGTTGTTCAAGAACAGCGAGAACCTGTTCTCCTACCGCGCCGGGCTGGTGTACAAGCCGCTGCCCAACGGGTCGATCTATGTGGCCTATGGCAATTCCAAGACCCCGTCCAAGACGGCCGTCAACGGTTCCTGCACGGTGGCGACCTGCAATGTCGATCCGGAAACCGCCAGGAATTACGAGATCGGCACGAAATGGGATCTGCTGGACAACCAGCTTTCCCTGACCGCCGCGATCTTCCGCAATGAACGCACCAACTACAAGGTGCCGTCGGCCGACCCCCTGATCCCCGAACAACAGCTGAAGGGCAAAAGCCGGGTGGACGGTGCCTCTCTGGGTGTCGCCGGCACGATCACGGACGCCTGGCGCGTCTTCGCCAACTACACCTATCTGGACAGCGAGGTGCTGCAGAGTGTGGATGACGGCGTCGCCGACCCGCAGCGGGGCAATCCCCTGACCAGCACCATGAAGCATTCCGGCAGTCTGTGGACCACCTATGACCTGCCCATCGGGCTGCAGCTGGGCTATGGCGCCACCTATTTCGGCCGGATGTACCTGAACAACAATGCCACGGTGCTGTTCCAGACCCCGGATTTCTGGGTCCACCGCGCGTCGGCCTCCTACTGGCTGACGGAAGATGTGCAGGTGCAGCTGAACGTCAACAACCTGTTCGACAAGCATTATTTCCAACGCATCCGCAATGGCGGCTGGGCCACGCCGGGCGATGCCCGCAACGCCATGCTGACGGTGAATTACAGTTTCTGATCCGCTGTCGATACGTCAGGTGGAAAGGGGGCCCAGATCGGGTCCCCTTTTTTCATGTCGGCATTGATGCAAATCAGAGTGGCTCGCAATTGCAGACGCTATAGTCTGTGCATTGAGACAGCCCAGCCAGGAACAGTTTAACGATGATGATCGCCATTCCCGACGTCCTGACCGCCGAACAGGTCCGGACCTGCCGTCAGATGCTGGATGCGGCCGATTGGGTCGACGGCAAGGTCACGGCCGGATTCCAGTCCGGCAAGGTCAAGGACAACAGCCAGTTGCCGGAAGGCCATCCCGTGGCGCGGGAACTGGGGCAGGTGATCCTGGACGCGCTGTCGCAGAATCTGCTGTTCATGTCGGCGGCGCTGCCGTCGCGGGTGTTTCCGCCGCTGTTCAACCGCTATGAGGGCGGTCAGCATTTCGGCGCCCATGTCGACAATGCGGTCCGTCAAGCACCGTTCGGCGGCCCCCGGGTCCGCACCGACCTGTCCTGCACCCTGTTCTTCAGCAATCCGGACGAATATGAGGGCGGGGAACTGGTGGTGGAGGACCTCTACGGCCATCACGCCGTGAAGCTGCCGGCCGGTCATATGGTGATGTATCCCAGTTCCAGCCTGCATCATGTCCGCCCGGTCACGGCCGGCGCGCGTGTCTGTTCCTTCTTCTGGCTGCAAAGCATGGTGCGCGACGATGGGAAGCGGCGCATCCTGCTCGACATGGACATGGCCATCCTGTCGTTGAACAAGGACATGCCCGACCATCCGGGCATCTTGTCGCTGACCAACAGCTATCACAACCTGCTGCGGCGCTGGGTCGAAGTGTGATATCCCATAGCCCGCATATCGGTGCATGGTGGGGATAACGGCGGGCATGGCGGAACCGATCAAGATGGCAGACATCGCCCGGCTGGCGGGCGTGTCCGTTTCCACCGTGTCGCGCGCGCTGGCCGGCTCTTCCCTGGTGCCACAGGCCAAGCGGGACGAGATCCTGGCCATCGCGCAGTCCCAAGGCTATGTCGTCAATGAACAGGCCCGCAATCTGCGCCTGAAAAAGACACGGACCATCGGCATCGTCATCCCGCTGGGACATGAGGTCGGGCAGCTGATCTCCGACCCGTTCTTCATCGAGCTGCTGGGACGGCTGGCCGACGAGATCACGGCGCGGGAATATAACGTGCTGCTGACCAAGGTGGCCCGGCCGGAGCCCGGCTGGCAGGATCGGCTGATCCAGTCGCAGCGCGCCGATGGCCTGATCGTCATCGGGCAGAGCGACCAGCATGAAGCGCTGAATGCCGTTGCCCGCACCTATCTGCCGCTGGTGGTCTGGGGCGCGCATCTGCCCCGTCAGACCTATTGCTCCGTCGGGTCGGACAATGTCGGTGGCGCGCGGGCGGCGGTCGAACATCTGCTACGGCTGGGCCGCCGGCGCATCGCCTTCCTGGGTGTTCCCGATCTGCCGGAAGTGGGGCTGCGCCTGCAAGGTTACCGCCGTGCCCTGGAAGCCGCCGGCATCACCCCTGACCGGGCCTTGATGGCGCCGGCCCATTTCACCGTCGACACCGCCTATGACACGGTGCGCGGCCTGATTGACAGCAAGGTGGCATTCGACGCCGTGTTCGCCGTCTCCGACGTCATCGCCATTGCCGCCATCAAGGCCCTGAAGGCGTCCGGCCTGCGCGTGCCGGAGGATGTGGCCGTCGTGGGCTTCGACGATATCAATATCGCCGCCTATATCAGCCCGCCGCTGACCACCATCCACCAGGATCTGGCCCGCGGCGCCAAGGTCATGGTGGACCTTCTGTTCCGCCGGATGGAGGGGGAGAACACCCCGTCTGCCACCATGCCGGCGGAACTGGTCATCCGCAAATCCTGCGGCGCCTGACATTTTTTACCTGAACATCCAGACAATAACCCCCGTCAGCACGATCAGCAGCAGCGACAGCACGCGGTAATTCTGCCAGAGCGGCTGCGTGGCCAGCTGGCGTGTCTCCGACCGGTAATCCTCAGGCGTCCACAGCAGCGGCTGCACCTGTGCGGCCGACGGGGGGGCCGTCAGCAGGCTGGCCACGATGATGGCGGCCAGGGCGATGAAGAACAGCAGGGTCGCGGCCAGCAGGAAATGCAGATGCAGGCTGCCCGACACCTGGATGGCATGGAACAGCAGTCCACCCGCCAGGATGCCGACCACCACGCCAGCCCGTGCGCCGGCTGTATTGGCACGCGGCCAGAAGATGCCGGCCAGGAACAGGGCGACGACCGGCGGCACAGCATAGGCCAGGATGGCCTGCAGATACTGCCACAGCGTGGTGGAGAAGCTTTCGACCACCGGCACCCAGGCCACTGACAGCACCATGAAGGTGATGGTGGTAATGCGGCCGATGCGCACCAGCGAGGCCTGGGAAATGCCGGGGTTGAACCGCCGCACGAAATCCATGGTGACCAGCGTGGAGGCCGAATTGAAGGTGCTGGCGATGGACGACATGATGGCGGCCAGGAACCCGGCCACGACCAGACCGATGACACCCACGGGCAGCAGGTCGAAAATCAGGGTCGGATAGACCAGATCCGGCCGGTCCAGATGCGGATAGAGCAGGATGGCGGCACTGCCCGGCAGCACCATCAGGAACAGCACCGGCAGCTTCAGCAGGCCCGCGAACAGGCTGCCCCAGCGGCCATGGTTCAGATCCTTGGCCGACAGCACACGCTGGACCATGAACTGGTTGGTGCACCAGAAATAGAGCCCGATCAGCGGCACGCCTGAAATCAAGCCCGTCCAGGGCAGGTCGGGGTCGCTGGCCGGACGGATCAGGCTCATCTTTTCGGCCGATACGGCAGCCATGACGGCATCCCAGCCGCCGGCCTTGTCAAAGGCGAAGAATGCCACGAAGACCGACGCCCCCATCAGGATCACCGCCTGCACCACTTCCGTCACCAGCACGGCCTTCAGCCCGCCCGCCGCCGTATAGGCGCCGGCCGCCAGGGCCAGCAGGCCCGCGATCTGCCACAACGGTACATCGGGCAGCACCAGCTTGAACATCAGCGCTCCGCCAAACAGCGTGCCGGCGGTATCGACGATGATGTTCAGAAAGATGGTCAGGCCTGAGAAATACAGCCGGATGGAGCCGTCATACCGCCGCTCCAGGAATTCCGGCATCGTATAGACCTGACTGCGCAGGATCACCGGCAACAGGAACAGGCAGAAGAAGACCAGCACGACGCTGGCCATCCATTCATAATTATAGACGGCGATGCCGGCCGCATAGGCCGCCCCGGCCAGTCCGATCAGGGTGGTGGAGGAGATGTTGGACGCCAGTAGCGCCAGACCGATGGTCGGCCAGGTTGAACTGCGCGACGCCAGGAAATAGTCACTGGCCGTGGTCGTCCGCCGCGCGGCAAACAGGCCCAGCGCCACGACGGCAACCAGATAAATCCCGATGATGGCGGCATCAAGCCCCGCCAGCTGGCCCAGTCCCTGCGGCATCACATCCTCCCCTGGCACGGCATGTTATCGGCACCGTGTCTCATTGGGGACAACATACGGCATTTTTCGATCTTTGCAAACGATTGCATTGCGAGTTTTGTCGAATTCCGGACATTGGACGGATTGGGGACGGATTGGGCTCACGCAGACAGCCTGACGCGGTTCCGTCCCGCCGTCTTGGCCGCATAAAGGGCAGCGTCGGCCCGATTGAACAGCCCCGTCTGGGTCTCGGTGGCGGGACGCCCCTGGGCGACACCTATGCTGACCGTCACCACCAGGCTGGTCCCTTCCAGATGGATGGGCACATTTCCCGCCGCATGCCGGATCCGCTCGGCAACGATGCAGGCGGCGGCGGCATCGGTATGCGGCGTCAGGACCACAAACTCCTCCCCGCCATAGCGCGCCAGCAGGTCGGTATCCCGCATCTGCTCCTTCACACGCCGGGCCACCTCGCGCAGCACCGTGTCGCCGACCAGGTGGCCGTAGGTGTCATTCACTTCCTTGAAATTATCGAGATCCAGAATCATGACACAGAAGGGGTGACCGTGCCGCAGGCTGGCGCTCCATTCATGGTCCAGCCGCTCCATGAAGGCGCGCCGGTTGAAGATGCCGGTCAGCGGGTCACGCGTGGCCAGATCGGCCAGGCGATCATTGGCCTCGCGCAGGCTCTGGGTGCGCTCCGCCACCTTCGCTTCCAGTTCGCGCTTGGCCTCGCTCAGCTTGGCAATACGCGCACGCTCGATCAGCATCACCATGCTGGCCCCGGCCGTCAGCGCCAGGATCAGCCCCATGAACCGCACCCAGGGCCATTCGTACCAAAGATGGGGTACCGCAATGATGAAGGCCCGCTCCGAAATGACACCCGCGTCCCGGTCACTGACCCGCAGCCGCAGCGTATATTGCCCCGGTGGCAAGTTGGTATAGACGGCGGCATGGCGGTCACGCTCCGCCTCCATCCAGTCCAGGTCGAACCCCTCCAGCTTGTATCCGTAACGCAGGTTGGGCCCGGCCGCGAAATCCATCAGGCTGAATTCGACTTCCAGCCGCCGGTTGTCGGTCGGAACGCGAATGACACGCTGGCCCATGGGCAGGTTCAGGGCGCTGGCATTGACACTGCGCCCGCCTGCGGTAACCGCCGTGACCGCCAGCGCATCCTGGAAAATATGACGGCGGATCTGCGATGGCTGAACCAGGGTGATGCCGTTGGCCCCGCCAAACACCAGCCCGCCATCATGCAGCGCCGTCACCGACCCCGGCAGGTAGGAGGAGACATTGCCTGCGGAGGTTGGATCAAGCCGTGCCACGCTGAAATCCTGCGTGTCGATAGCGGCCAGACCATTGTCGGTACTGGCCCAGATGCGACCGTCGGAACCCAGGATCAGGGCGGAGACAGCGTTGCTGGGCAAGCCTTCACGCTGGGTCACCGACTTGAAATGCAGTTTCTCGTCCGTTGGCTGGCCCGCCGTCAGCAAGGCGACGCCGCCGCCCACCGTGCCCAGCCACAGCCGCCCCTGTCGGTCATGGACCAGGGCCGAGACATAGTCGTGCGGCAGGCCGTCGGGCCGCCCGGGCTCCCGGTGGAAATGCCGGAGACGTCCGTCCGGCATCAGGATGTTCAGGCCGTTGGCCGTGCCGATCCAGACATGCCCGGCATCGTCGGGCAGGATGGCCCAGACCTCGTTGTTGGACAGGGCCTGACCATCACCATCGCTGTTGGTGGTATAGCTCCGCACCGCGCCATCGGACAGCGTTTGCCTGAACAGCCCGTAATAGGTGCCGACCCACAGATGGTCTTGCGTGGTGTGAAGGGCGGTGATGTCGCGTCCGATCGTGCCGGGGATCGGCATCGCCGCAAGGCTGCCGGGCGCGGCACCGGGATGCAGACGCGACAGACCTGCCGATCCGATCCAGACCGCGCCCGATGCATCGCCAGTGATGGCATAGACGGGCGTGCCGCCGGGATTGCCGCCATCCACCCCGCCGCCGAACGGGGTGATGTGGCCTGTCTCAAGATCCAGCCGGTCCAGTCCACCCTCGTCCAGCCCCAGCCACAGCCCGTTACGGCTGTCGGTCCACAGGCTCCAGGTGTCGCGGCCGGAAAAACCGCGGGTATGGCCGGTCGCGATGCTGGCTATGCCGGACGGCACCGAATCATGCCGCGACGCGCCCATGTTGCTGGCCACCCAGATGACGCCGCCGCGGTCCTTGATCAGACCGCGGGTGAAATTACCCCTCAGCGCCCGCGGAATATTGGGGTCGGAGCGGATCAGCCGAAGCTGGTCCTGTCCAATGTCATATTCGGCGATGCCGCCGCCGAACAGCGACAGCCACAGCACGCCCGGGCGCTCCTCCACGATTCCGCGCACCGTGCTGCGGCCCAGCGAAGTATCGATACCCGTCAGGGTCGGGTGGCTCTGGGCACGGTCGCTGCCAGGGGCGATGCTGACCACGCCGCCACCATTGGTGCCGATCCACAGCCGGCCCTGTGCATCCTCAAAGAATGACCAGACGCCGGTGGCCAGGGCGCTGACGGCGGCGGGCTCTCCGTCCAGCATCCGCCATTCGCTACCGCCGGCGCGGCGGATCGCCACCCCCCGCTCGGTCCCTGCCCACAAGGTGCCGTGCTGGTCAAGGAAGACGGCGAAGACGTAGCCGGTGGGAAATCCCTTGTCGCCGGCGCGCACGCGCTCCCGCACCTCAAGCCCCGGACCAACACGGTCCAGGCCCGCCACGGTCGCCACCCAGACGCCGTCGCCCCCATCCGATGCCAGCGCATAGACCTGGACGTGGCCCAGCCCCTCCGGCCCGGCCCCCAACGTGCGGAAACTGTCGGTGCGCGGGTTGTAATAGGCAATGCCGGCGGTATGGGTCCCCAGCCACATGCCCCCATCGGGTGCTGGTTGCAGCGCCCGCACGAAGCCGTTGGGCAAGGATTGCGGATCGGCCGGATCATGTTCAAACGTGCGAATCCGGTTGCCGTCATAGCGATTCAAACCGCCCAAGGTACCGATCCAGATGAACCCGGTCGTATCCTGCGCCAAGGCCATGACCGTGTTGTTGGACAGGCCGTCCAGGGTGGTCAGCGTTTCGAACCCGACCTCTGCCCGCTGCATCAGGGTTACCGACGGCTGCCCAGCCCTGACCTGAACGGCGTAAGAACAGAGAAAGAAGATGGCAGCAACCAGCAGATGGTGTTGCCAGGACGGACTGGCAAACGGTCTCTCCCCCCTGAGGTCAGTGAAGAACCACACCTGGCGCCCCTCTTGCCGCACGTTCCCCCACTCCATCGGCTATCCGGTACCGCCCGGCAGTCTCAACTTCGGGAAACTTCGGGGGAACTGAAATTAAGGATAGTATGGATACCAGGATATGGCTAGCGACCGCTATTGCAAGTGGCCATTATCAGATACAAATAATCGTGCAAAGGTTGTGATGCGACATCAAGCCCACCCTTGATCCATGTCATGGTCGCCAGTTGGTGCGGCCCTATCATGGTTCGGTCATAAAAACGAAATCAGGCGCGGACCAACGCTTGATAGAGGAAACGGAATGCTGAAACTGAAACGGGTCGGCATCGGCACCAGCCGGGAAAATGTCGCCTTCCTGTCGCGGGCCTGCACCACCTACCGGGCCGCCGCCTTTGAGGGCCAGGAAAAGGTGGAGGTGGTGACCAATGGCAGCCGCCTGGTCGCGGCGCTGAATATCGTGGACGATCCCGCCATCCTGCCGCCCGACTGCCTGGGCCTGTCGCAACAGGCCTTCGCCCGTTTCGGGAAGGAGGAGGGGACGATGGTCCGCCTGGACCATCCCCATCCGCCCAAAAGCCGCGAAGGTCTGCACGCCAAGATCGAAGGGCGCGAACTGGACGAGGCATGCTTCCGCGCCATCATCGACGACATCGCCCATCACCGTTATGGCAAGGTGGAGGTGGCGGCCTTCCTGGTGGCCTGCGGTTCCTTCATGACCACGGCGGAAACTCTGGCCCTGACGCGGGCCATGGCCGATGCGGGTGAACATCTGCATTGGGGTGACGCGCCGCTGGTGGTGGACAAGCACTGTATCGGCGGCATTCCGGGCAACCGCACCTCCATGATCGTCGTGCCCATCGTGGCCGCGCATGGCCTGCCCATCCCCAAGACCTCGTCGCGCGCCATCACCTCGCCCGCTGGTACCGCCGACACGATGGAGGTGCTGGCCAATGTCGAGGTCGACCTGATCTGCATGCGCGACATCGTGCGCGAGGTGAAGGGCTGCCTGGTCTGGGGCGGGCATGTGAAGCTGTCGCCGGCCGATGATGTGCTGATCTCTGTCGAACGCCCGCTGAACATCGACACGCGCGAACAGATGGTGGCCTCCATCCTGTCCAAGAAGAAGGCGGCCGGCTCCACCCATCTGGTCATCGACATGCCCGTCGGGCCCAGCGCCAAGGTCCGCAGCCCCGAAGACGCAGCCCGCTTGCGCAAGCTGTTCGAATATGTGGGCGACGCCATCGGACTGACCCTGCGCGTCACCATCTCCGACGGGTCACAGCCCGTGGGCCGCGGCATCGGCCCCGTGCTGGAGGCGCGCGATGTCATGGCCGTGCTGGAGAACCGCCGGGAGGCGCCGGTCGACCTGCGCGAACGCTCCCTGGCCCTGGCCGGCCGCATCCTTGAATTCGATCCGGCGCTCCGCGGCGGGGCCGGGTTGGCCCGCGCGCGTGAATTGCTGGAAAGCGGGGCGGCACTGAAGACCATGCGCAAGATCATGGAATTGCAGGGACCGCCACCCCGCGCCACCGCCATCGGCGCCTTGAAGCGCGAGGTCCTGGCCGACCATGACGGCAAGGTGGCATCCATCGACTGCTACCGTCTGGCCCGGATCGCGCGTCTGGCCGGCGCACCGTTTGATCCCGGTGCCGGCATCGACCTGCTGAAGAAAGTCGGCGACACGGTGCAGGCGGGCGAGCCGATCTATCGCATCCATGCGGAAAAGGAAGTCGAATTCCGTTTCGCCTGCGGCCTCGCGGCCGAGGCATCGGGTTATGCCGTCGGTCAGGTCTCCTGACCGCCGCCGTGCGGCCCGTGCCGCGTGAGCCAAGGGCGCGGAGGCGCCCGCCCGGCGACTGAAGGAACATGCATAAAGCCGTGACAAACGGCGTTGGAGGTTTCAATTGAGCATCACGACAGGCGTGGCCGGCGATCCGACCATCACCTTCCATGGCGCCGCCGGCGGCGTCACCGGGTCCTGCTTCCTTGTCCGCTACCAGGGGGGAACACTGCTGGTCGATTGCGGCATGTTCCAGGGCAGCAAAAGCGTGCAGGAACTGAATTACCGCGACTTCCCGTTCGATCCGACGGAACCGAGGGTCCTGTTGCTGACCCATGCCCATATCGACCATAGCGGCCTGATCCCGAAACTGTACCGTCATGGCTTCCAGGGCCGCATCATCACCACCAAGGGCACGGCCGACCTGCTGACCTTCATGCTGCCCGACAGTGGCTTCATCCAGGAAAGCGAGGTCCGCCACCTGAACCGCCGCAACCGCCAGCGCGGCGGGCGGGAGGTGGAGCCGATCTATACCCAGGCCGATGCCGAGCGTGTGCTGACCCGCATCGACGCCGTCGACCGCGATGTCTGGGTGGATGTGGCGCCAGGCGTGAAGGCCCGCTTCTGGGATGCCGGCCATATCCTGGGCTCCGCCTCCATCGAACTGGAACTGCCCGGCGCCGAAAAATCCGTGCGTGTACTGTTCTCCGGCGATATCGGACCCGGCGACAAGCCGTTCCACCCCAATCCCGAAGGCCCGGTCCGCCCGGACTGGCTGGTGGTGGAATCCACTTATGGCGGCCGTGACCGGCCCATCATCACCGCCGATGAACGCCGCGCCCTGCTGGGGCAGGAATTGAAGGACGCGCTGGCCCGTGGCGGCCCTGTCATCATCCCGGCCTTCGCCGTGGAACGGACCCAGGAACTGCTCTATGACCTGGACCGGCTGTTCGATGAGGGCGTGCTGCCCACGGTCAATGTCTTCCTGGACAGCCCGCTGGCCATCCATGTCACCCGCGTCTTCGACCGGCATCTGCCGGAGATCAACGCGGAGGGCACGCCCGCCCCGTTCTCCCGCCGCAACCTGCACCTGACGGAGGATGTGGAAGCCAGCAAGCGCCTGAACCGCATCTCGGGAGAGGCGATCATCATCGCCGCCAGCGGCATGTGCGAGGCAGGCCGCATCCGCCACCACCTGAAGAACAATCTGTGGCGACAGTCGGCAACGGTGCTGCTGGTGGGCTATCAGGCGCCCGCCACGCTGGGCCGGCTGTTGCAGGAAGGCGTCAGCCGCGTGCGCATCCATGGGGAAGAGGTGCAGGTGCGGGCCAGCATCCGCACGCTCGACACCTATTCCGGCCATGCCGACCGCTCCCACCTGCTGCGCTGGACCCTGGACCGGCTGCCCGTCTCGGGCGGCATCTTCGTGGTGCATGGGGAGGATCAGGAACGCGCCGCCATGAAGGCCGGGCTGGAAGCCGCCGGCATCGACGGGGCCAAGATCCATGTGCCGGCACTGGACAGCGAATGGGCCCTGGGCGAGCGTGGTGCCGCCACGGTGGAAGCCAAGGTGGCTCCGCGTGCGGCACCCACGGCCAAGGACTGGCACAACGACTATGCCGCCACCATGCTGGCGCTGGCCGAAAAGGTCCGCAACGAAAAGGACGACGCCACGCGCGCGGAACTGCTGGCCAGGGTCAAGGCCGTGCTGGGCATCAATGGGGTGGGCAAGTAGGGGGGTATGGCCGCAGACGCGCCATCGAAAGCAGCCTGGACCAGCCCGTAGGTCGGGGTGAGCGTCAGCGAAACCCGACAAACCACGGTGCCAATGATGTCGGGGTTCGGCACCGCCGCACCCCGACCAGGCGTTTTGACCAAAAGTTTACCAATCTTATGGATTGTCTGGTTGACACCGAAATGCTCCCTTACCGTCATTCCCGCGCAGGCGGGAATCCAGCGTGAGGCGCGATCAGGGCCGATATGACAGACCCCATATCGCAGCAGACGCCGCTTATGCTGGATCCCCGCTTGCGCGAGGATGACGGTTGAGAACGTGAGACTGAATTCTATATAAACCTGATGAATTCCAACCA
Organism: Niveispirillum sp. FG148; assembly: GCF_057809655.1. NCBI lineage: Bacteria > Pseudomonadati > Pseudomonadota > Alphaproteobacteria > Rhodospirillales > Azospirillaceae > Niveispirillum > Niveispirillum sp. FG148. The sequence continues at coordinate 41,611 of NZ_JBMDKJ010000034.1, read as the reverse complement.
ACGGTCAAGCGTTCCCGCCGCGGAACCGATCAGCATCTACGCCCGTCGATCATTGTCCAAACCGTCTGACCACCCTATGGAAGAGCGGCAAAATGGCGTCTGATCCGAAACCCATCTTTAGCTGGGACGACACAGTGAAGGTTCGACTGTCCGCACCTTCCAATCTCAGGCCAGGCAATCTAGCGTCGGTGGTTGGCATATCTCTCCAGGCCGAACGCACGGATGAATATCTCCACCAATTTCCTCACGGTATCGTTTACACGATCGAATTCGAGGATGGGTCAGACGCTCAGATCGAAGAAAGCCTTCTAGAGCGCAGTGCTTTTCCATCAGAAAACCACCCAATCTAAGTTTCTATATTTTGATTGAATTGAATTAACAAGGAAAATCGCCCTAAAAATGCTGCTCCCAATCCATACGAGCATGGAGAATACGGACGATATCAATACCGCCAGCAACAAGGCGGTAGAAAAGAAGATGAGACCCCGACGGATACTTATAATAACCGTCCCGAATTTCGGGGCACGCCCGCCCCATGGCCGGATTCCCAGCAAGAATACCCATATGTTGCCAGAGCTGGCTTGTATATTGCTCCGCCTGCGCCGTGCCCCAACGGCTTGCCGTATCGTCCCAGATAGTTTCCAAGTCGCGTTGTGCGCGGGGCGAAAGAAGGATCATTCCAGTCATGCGTCCGGCGGGCTGGCGCTGCGTTTGCGGGCGACGAAGGCCTCCATATCAAACGGAACGGAAGCGCCGCTCTGCTCGCCCTCAATCAGGGCGGCACGCAGGGCGGCAAGCCTGACTTCCTGTTCTTCCAGCAGCCGCAGTCCGGCGCGCATGACATCACTGGCATTGCCGTAACGGCCCTGCTGGACCTGGGCCTCGACAAACGCGCTGAAATGCGCCCCAAGGCTGACCGACGTATTCTTTGCCATCAGAACATACTCCTTGGTCGAAAGTTACCAAAGATTGGTATTACTGACAAGCTGCGGATGCAGCGCCGGCGCTTGAGGACAATTAAAAGCGAGAGCGATCAGTGTAGGTCAGGTCGGGCCGAAGCCCGAGCCCTGACATGCAAGCGGCACTGTCGCCCGTCAGGGTTCGGGCTTCGCCCTCACCCTGACCTACGCCTGCCCTCCACTTGGCGCTGGCCACCCTGAACCGGAAAACACCTACCCCAGCATCTCCTCAACCGCCTTGCCGCACGCCGCCGTGGACGCCGTGCCCCTCAGGTCGCGCGTGCGCAGGGCCGGTTCGGCCAGCGTGCGTTCGATGGCTTTGACGATGGCGTCCGCCGCCTGCTGTTCGCCCAGATGTTCCAGCATCATGGCCGCCGACCAGATCTGGCCCACCGGGTTGGCGATGCCCTGGCCGGCAATGTCGGGGGCGGAGCCGTGGACGGGTTCAAACAAAGACGGGCCGGTCCTGTCCGGGTTGATATTGCCCGACGGGGCAATGCCGATGGTGCCCGTGCAGGCCGGGCCCAGATCGGACAGGATGTCGCCGAACAGATTGGACCCCACCACGACATCGAACCGGTCGGGATTCAGCACGAACTGCGCCGTCAGGATGTCGATATGGTACTTGTCCCAGCGCACATCGGGATAATGCGCCGCCATCGCCTCCACCCGCGCGTCCCAATAGGGCATGGTGATGGCGATGCCGTTGGACTTGGTGGCCGATGTCAGGTGCCGGTCGGGCCGGCGGTTGGCCAGCTCGAACGCATAGCGCAGCACGCGGTCGACGCCGTGACGCGTCATCACCGTTTCCTGGATCACCACTTCCCGGTCGGTGCCGGCGAACATGGTGCCGCCCACGGACGAATATTCGCCCTCCGTATTTTCGCGCACGATCCAGAAATCGATGTCGCCCGGCTGACGCCCGGCCAGCGGGCAGGGCACGCCCGGCATCAGCCGGACGGGGCGCAGATTGACATACTGGTCATATTCGCGGCGGAACTGCAGAAGCGACTGCCAGAGCGAGATATGGTCCGGCACCTTGGCGGGCCAGCCGACGGCACCGAAGAAGATGGCATCGGGCTGGCCGATCTGCGCCTTCCAATCCTCCGGCATCATCCTTCCATGCTTCAGATAATAGTCGCAATTGGCAAAGTCGTGCCATTGCTGCTCCACCGTGAACCCATACAGGCGCGCGGCCTTTTCCAGGATACGCACACCCTCGGGCATCACCTCACTGCCGATGCCGTCGCCGGGGATGACGGCGATCTTATAGGAACGCTTGGGTGCCATGGCTCAGTTCGCCTCGTGCAGCTTCAGGCCACCGATATGGAAGGCCTTGGTTTCCAGATATTCCTCGATGCCCGTCGGCCCGCCCTCGCGGCCCAGGCCCGATTGCTTGATGCCGCCGAAGGGGGCGACTTCCATGGCGATCGACCCGGTATTCAGCGCCACCATCCCGGCCTCCAGCCCCTCGGCAATGCGGAAGGCCCGGTGCAGGTTTTCGGTATAGAAGTACGCGGCCAAGCCATAGGGCGTGGCGTTGGCCAGTTCCAGGGCCTGGCGTTCATCCTTGAAACGGAACAGCGGCGCCACGGGGCCGAACGTCTCCTCCGCTGCCAGACGCATATCGGCCGTGGCGCCCGTCAGCACGACGGGGGTGGCGAAGCGCGCTCCGGCACCGCCCTTGTCGGCATGGGCGAACATTGTCGCGCCCTTGGCCAGGGCGTCATCGACATGGGCTTCCACCTTGTCGATGGCGGCGGCATTGATCAGGGGACCGATGGTCGTGCCCGGCGCATCGCCGCGTCCGACGCGCAGCGCCGTCACGGCCGCCGCCAGCTTCTGCGCGAAGGCGTCATAGACACTGTCCTGCACCAGGATGCGGTTGGCGCAGACACAGGTCTGGCCGGCATTGCGGAACTTGCTGGCCATGGTGGCGGCAACGGCCACATCCAGATCGGCATCGTCGAACACGATCAAGGGTGCGTTGCCGCCCAGTTCCAGCGACAGGCGCTTCACGCTGTCGGCGCACTGCGCCATCAGCAGCGACCCCACCCGCGTCGATCCCGTGAAGGACAGTTTGCGCACCAGGGGCGATCCGGTCAGGGCCGACCCGATATCGCGCGGCAGGCCGGTGACGACATTGACCACGCCGGCCGGGAACCCCGCCCGTTCGGCCAGCACGGCCAGGGCCAGCGCGCTGAACGGGGTCATTTCCGACGGCTTGATGACCACGGGGCAGCCCGCAGCCAGGGCCGGCGCGCATTTGCGCGTGATCATCGCGGCCGGGAAATTCCAGGGCGTGATGATGGCCGATACGCCGACCGGTTCCTTCCAGGTCAGGATGCGGCGGTCGGCGTCAGGTGCCGGGATCATGCCGCCATAGACGCGCCGCCCCTCGGCCGCGAACCATTTCACAAAGCTGGCGGCATAGCGGATTTCGCCCGCGGCCTCGGCCAGGGGCTTGCCCTGTTCGGCTGTCATGATCCGGGCCAGATCGTCGGTATGGGCCAGGATCAGGGCGTGCCAGCGCTCCAGCATCTCGGCCCGCGCACCGGCCGTCAGCGCGCGGAAGGCGGGCCAGGCGGCGTTGGCGGCGTCGATGGCGGCCTGGGTGTCGGCCGCGTCGCAATTGGGCACGGCACCGATGATGGAACCGTCGGCCGGATTATCGACATCCAGCATGGCGAGGCTTGATGCCTGCCGCCACTGCCCGCCAATGAAGGCCGACTGCCGGAACAGGCCGGTGTCGGCAAGGTTTGGTTTGTGGGTCATCCCAATGCCTGCGTGACAAGAGAGAAACTGTGGAGTGTGTCGTCTTTGGCCAGAGGCTTGCCCTTCACCATGCGGGTGACACGGCCAACCCGTTGCAGGCCCAGTTCATCCAGCCAGGCCGAAAGACCACTGTCGGCCCGCACATCGACGCGGCAGAACATGCCCGCATTGGCCCCCAGCCAGTGGGAGATCAGGGCCTTCGCCCCGCCCAGATCGGGTGCCACGGTGGGGCCGACCGTGTAGCCGCGGCCGAACCTGCGGAACAGGGCGAAGCCCGCCACCTCGTGCTCCCGGGTCAGCATGACGCCAAGGGCGCTCTTATCCATGGTTGCCATCAGGCGGCGGCGGTCCATGCCGGTGGCGCGGGCATCCATCTCCGGGATCAGGTCGATATCGCGCTGACCCATCGGGCGCACCCGCTCGTTCGGCAGCAATTCGGGCAAGGGCACGGAAAAGGCCGTGCCCTGGTGCTGGAACACCTCGCCATCCTCGACAAAGCCCAGCGAACGATAGAGCGGCAGCCCCTCTTCGGTGGCGTGCAGCATCACCGTGCGCTCGCCCAGGATGTCCAGCACGGCACTCATCAGCCGGCGCCCGATGCCCAGCCCCTGGGCCGCGGGCGAAACGATGACCATGCCCAGCGTGCCGGCCGCCGGCCCGAACAGCCAGCACATGGCAGTACCCAGGATCGACCCGTCGCGTTCAGCCACCACGCCCTGGCCGAACTCCAGGAAGAACTGCCAGTCTTCCAGCCGGTGCGGCCAGTTCAGTTCACGCGAAAGCGCGTGGGCCTGTTCCAGATCCCCGTCGGTCATCGCCCGCAACCGCACCCCGGGCTGCGTCCCCTTTTCCATCGGACTGGCTCCTTCGCAAACTGTCCGGATTGTGCGGACGCGGCATGAACTGCTGCGCCCGCACAATCCCGGAAACCCATATGTCATGCGGTCAGAATAAGCGTGGGCGCATGGCATTCGCTGCCGGGATGTGGGTTTATTCAGAAGATTGTGGCGTCCTTCTTTGCGCTGTTCCCGATCAAATGCCGCCCCGCCGGGTCTATCCATGACGCCATTGGATAACCAGCCGGAAGCGACGACCGATGACGCATTTCAACCCCGACAGCCTTGTCCTGCCCGCTGGTTCCAACTTCGTGGCCGGTCATCGCGTGACCGGTAATGGCCCCGGCATCCAGGTGCGCCGCCCGTCGGATGCGCGCGAATATGCCCTGCTGGACAGCGCCGGCCCCGATCAGGTCGATGAAGCCGTCGCCGATGCCTACCGCGCCTACCGCACCAGCGGCTGGGCCAAGGCCGACCCGCGCCAGCGCATGCGCGTGCTGCGCCGCTGGGCCGATCTGGTGGAAGAAGCCGTGGGCGAACTGGCCCCGCTGGAAGCCGTCGGCTCCACCCGCACCATCGCGGAAGCCACGGCCTGGGACGTGCCCTATTCAGCCGAATGCATCCGCTTCTTCGCCGAATTCGCCGACAAGATCGGGGGGGAGGTCGCCAATACCACGCCCGATAAGCTGGGCCTGACCATCACCGAACCCTATGGGGTCGTGGCCGCCATTGCCCCTTGGAACCTGCCCATCGTCATGGCCATGTGGAAGGTGGCACCGGCCATCGCGGCCGGCAATTCGGTGGTGCTGAAGCCATCGGAAATGACACCCTTTTCCATCGTCCGGCTGGCCGAACTGGCGGTGGAGGCCGGATTGCCGGCCGGCATCTTCAACATCGTCCAGGGTGATGGCCGCGCCGTGGGCGACCGTCTGTGCCGCCATCCGCTGGTGGCCAAGGTGACCTTCACCGGCTCCACCCGCACGGGTGCGGCCATCATGACGGCCTGCGCCCAGACGGGGCCGAAGCCGGTGACCCTGGAACTGGGCGGCAAAAGCCCGCAGCTGGTCTTCGCCGATTGCCATGATCTTGAAAAGACGGCCGGCATCGTGGCCCGCGCCATCACCTTGAATGCCGGGCAGGTCTGTGTCGCCGGCTCCCGCCTGCTGGTACAGGAAAGCGTGGCTGATCAGGTGCTGGACCTGATCACAGCCCGGTTCCAGGCGCTGAAGCCGGCACCGACCTGGGACGCGACCTCCACCCTGTCCCCCATCATCAGCCACCCGCAACTGGACCGGATCGACGGTATTGTCGGCCGCACGATGGCCAATGGCGCGCGGGTGGTGACGGGCGGCAGCCGGGCACCGACACCGCAGGACGGTTCCTATTTCCTGCCCACCATCCTGGCCGACGTGACACAGGAAACCGAAGCCGTGCGCGAGGAAATCTTCGGCCCCGTCCTGACCATGCAGACCTTCCGGGATGAAGAGGAGGCCTTCAATCTCGCCAATGACAGCCAGTTTGGCCTGGCCGCCGGCGTCCATACAGGTGACGTCGCCCGCGCCCTGCGTGCCGTACGTTCGCTGGAGGCCGGCACCGTCTGGGTCAACCGCTATGGCCGCTCCAACGACTTCATCCTGCCCACCGGTGGCTTCAAACAGTCCGGCATCGGCAAGGATCTGGGCCGCGAGGCCTATATGGCGAACTTGAAGGTGAAGACGGCGCTGGTGGAGTTTTGAGGGCTCCAACGGGTTCCCCTTGAGCATAATGCCCCATTGGGGCACTATGCTCTCATGCATACCGTCGTCGAAACGCCGATCTTCACCCGTCGCGCAGATGCCCTGCTGTCGGCGGGGGATCGGGCCGATCTGGTGGCGTTGTTGGCCGCCGACCCAAGGGCGGGTGCGGTCATTCCGGGGCTGGGCGGCATTCGCAAGCTCCGCTTTGCGCCGGAGGGAAAGGGCAAGAGCGGGGCTTTCCGTGTCATCTACTTCCTGCTGGATGATGACACGCCAATCCTGGCCTTGCTTCTTTACGGCAAGAACGAACAGGTGAACCCGTCGCCGGAGCAGCGCAAAGCCATGGTCAGGCTGGTTGAGAACCTGAAGGGGGCGGCACGGCGGAGACTGGCGGGTAGTGGAGAGGGTAATGACTGAGGCCAAAACGAAGCCGGTGGATATCAGCGATGAACTGCTGCTGTCGCTGGAGCAGGCGGTAGGAATCATGGAAGGACGGGTAACGCCCGGCCGTGTCCATCAGGTATCGGTGCCCGAGGTTGATGTCCGCCATGCACGCCAGCGTCTGGGCATGACGCAAGCCGCCTTTGCCGCCGCCTTCGGCGTATCATTGCCGACCTTGCGGAAATGGGAACAGAAGACGCGCCGACCGGACGGGCCGGCGCGTGTCCTGCTGCGGGTTATCGAGCGTGAGCCCGACGCGGTGCGTCGGGCATTGGCGGGTGGTGACTGATCACCCCGCCACAGACCGCACCCGCTCCACCTTATATGGCGACAGGTCGATCCCCGTCGCCCCGGTAGCGATCAGTTCGGCCATGGTCTGGCCCACGCCCGGCCCGATCTGGAAGCCGGAGCCGGAGAAGCCGAAGGCATAGTAGAGGCCGCTGGTCGTGGCGCTGGGGCCCATGACGGGCAGGCTGTCATCCATATAGCCTTCGATGCCGGTCCAGACGCGGATGATGTTCAGCCGCGCCAAGGCGGGGGCCAGACGGCGAAGCTGTTGCAGCTGCGTCAGCGTGTTCTGCGGCTTCACGAAGGAGCGGTAGGTTTCCGCCACGGCGGGCCCGCGGGTGGACCCGCCCAGCACGATGTTGCCGCGCGCCACCTGGCGGAAATAGACCGTCTCCACCTCCAGCGGCGTCATCACCCCCACGGCGGGCGCGATGGCATAGGGAACGGGTTCGGTCACCGACATGGTCGGGCTGCGCGCCGTCAGCTTTACCGGTTCCCCGAATTGGGCCGACAATTCACCCGCCCAGGCACCCGCCGTGATCAGCAGGACGGGTGCCCGGAAAGTTCGGCCATCATTGGCCGTAGCGACGAAGTCGGTGCCGACCTTGGCGACATGCCGGATGCGGGTATTCTCGAAAATCGCCGCGCCCAGCTTGCGCGCCGCCCGGGCAAAGGCCGGGGCCGCCAGACGCGGATTGGCGTGCCCGTCCATGGCCGAATAGGACCCGGCCAGCACATCCGGCCCGAAGAAGGGGAACCTGTCACGCAGCGCATTGCCGGACAGGATTTCCAGGTCCAGCCCGTTCTGCCGCGCCTGATCGGCATATTCCTCCATCTTGCCCAGATTTTCCGGTCGCTCGCGGTAGCAGACGCGGATATGGCCGGACTGAAGATATTCGACGTCCGCCCCCAGCAACTCATTGGCCTTGCGCCAGATCTCCAGCGACCGGTTGGCCAGATGCAATTGGTGGATAGGGCGGCCCTGGCGGCGGACATTGCCGAAATTGGTGCCGCTGGCCTGCCGCCCCACCAGATCGCTTTCGATCAGGGTCACGGACATGCCATGGGTCTGGCGCAGGAAGAAGGCGGCGGACGACCCCATCAGGCCGCCACCGACGATCAGCACATCGCTGTGCGTCACAGGATCGGTCATCATTCTTCCTCCCCGATGGCGATGGGCAGGGGCTTCACAGGGGCTTGGCCGCGCAGGCGGCCGGCGCTGGCGACGGGCATGTCGCCCGTGGCGGCGATCACTTCCGCCGCCGCGTGACCGCAATAGCGGCCCTGGCAGCGGCCCATGCCGACGCGGTTGAAGGCCTTGGCCCGGTTGGCTTCTGCCGCCCCCGTCACATCCATGGTCCGGCGCATGTCGCCCACCGTGACGCATTCGCAGCGGCACAGAATGGTGTCGTCTGACAGGCTTGCCGCCTGCTGGTGTGGCCAGGGGAAGGCCCGGGCCAGACCGCGCGCGAAACGGGCATAGCGCCCGACCTCCCGCCGCAGCGCGATCATCTGCCCCCAATCGACCGGCTGATCCAGGTCGGACAGCGCAGCCAGGGCCGCCAGCCGGCCCGATGCCTCCGCCGACCGTGCGCCCAGGATGCGGGCCCCGTCGCCGGCCAGATACAGCCGCCCCGCCGGTACCTTGGCCCTGCCGTCGCCGTCGCGCACGGGCAGCCACTGCCGGGTCAGGTCGTCAAAGGCGAACTCGCAGCGCGCCAGATCGGCCAGCTGCGTTTCCGGGCGCAGGTGATAGCCCATGGCCACGGCATCGGCGGCGAAATGCCGTTCCGTCTCGTCGGCCAGCCGCACCGTCACACCCGCCACCCCATCCTGCGGGTCACCCGCCAGGGACAGGGGCGTGACCCCGGTCAGCAGCGGCACGCCCGCCGCCTTGATGGCACGGGTCAGGGCAACGCCGTTCCACAGGACCGATGGCAGGGCCAGCAGGTCGGGCAGGGCCCGCAGCCGGTGGGCAAAAGTGGACGTGTCCAGCACGGCCGCGACCTTGGCGCCGGCCTTGATATATTGCGCGGCGACCAGATAGAGCAGGGGGCCGGTGCCCAGGAACACGACCTGCGATCCGATGGAACAGGCCTGCGCCTTCAGCGCCACCTGCGCCCCGCCCAGGCTGTAGGTGCCGGGCAGGTCCCAGCCTTGCATGGGCATCAACCGGTCCGTGGCCCCGGTACACAGGATCAGCGCATCATAGGCGATGGCGTCCTGTGCCTTGCCATTGGCGGTCCAGACCTGCCCGTCGGCGATGTTCCAGACCAGCGTTTCCGGCCGGTAATCGACCCAGTCGCGGATGGCATCGAAGCCCTGATGCACAGACTGCGCCCGGTCCGCCTCCGTCCCGTAGAGATCGGTGTAGGAGCGGCGGAAATTCTCAGGTTGCCGGCGATAGATCTGACCACCGTCACGCCGCCCCTCGTCGATCAGGATGGGGCGCAGGCCGGCGGCGACCAGCGTTTCGGCCGCACGCACGCCGGACGGGCCGGCACCGACAATGACAACCTGCGGGCTCACGCGTGGTTCGGCCATGATGCCTCCGGCTGGCGGGTGGTGACGGTCATGCCGTTTTCGGCCAGGGTGGAACAGGCGCGCAACCGGTGCCCATCCGCCGTCCAGACCCAACAATCCTGGCAGGCGCCCATCAGGCAGAAGCCGGCCCGCTTGCCATCCCCGAATTCGGATGTGCGCAGCACACGGCCGGCCGCCAGCATGGCAACCATCAGCGTGTCGCCCTGCAAAGCCTGCACGGGCTGCCCGTCGATGGTCAGACTGATGGCCGGCCGATCCTGTTCGGCCAGCCTTACGAAACGTCCCTGGGTCACGCTGCCCCCTCCGCCCGATGGCACAGGATGGTGTTGCCGCCCGGCAGGTGCTGCCGCGGCGGGGAGAATTGGTTGCACTGCCCGTCAATGCGCATGGCGCAGCGCGGCAGGAAGCGGCACAGGTCCGCCCCATCCAGGCCGGGCCCGATGGCAGGTGGGGCCGGGCGCTGGCCCTGTTCGTCCAGCCAGCCGGCGCGCAGTTCCGGTACCGATCCGATCAGCAGGTCGGTATAGGGGTGGCGGTGGTCGCACGCATAGCCCTGGCGCGGCCCCACTTCCACCGGCGTGCCGGCATACAGCACCAGGATATCGTCGGCGATGGCGCGCACGGTATTGATGTCGTGGCTAATGAACAGAAAGGCCAGGCCCAGTTCCCGCTTCAGTTCAGCCAGCAGATCCAGGATGGCCGCTCCCACGACCGTATCCAGGGCCGACGTCACCTCGTCACACATGATCAGGTCGGGCTTGGCGGCCAGGGCGCGGGCCAGATTGATGCGCTGCTTCTGCCCGCCCGACAGGCCGGCGCAAGCGCGGTCGGCTAGGTTGGCGGGCAGACGGATCAGGTCCAGCAGTTCGGCCAGCCGCCGGTCACGCGCCGCCCCGGTCAGGCCATGATAGAAGGTCAGCGGTCGGCCCAGGATATCGCCCACGCTGTGCGCCGGATTCAACGCCGTGTCAGCATTCTGAAAGACCAGCTGGATGCGGCGGAACTGGTCGCGGCTGCGCTGTTCCAGCCCGGCCGGCAGGCGTGCCCCATCGAAACTGATGGAGCCGGTGGCGGGGCGCAGCATGCCGGCAATGACGCGGGCCAGGGTGGATTTACCCGACCCGCTTTCCCCGATGACACCCAGGGTCTGCCCCTTGGCGATGGTCAGGTTGATGTCGCGCAGGATCGGCGTGGCCGGCATTCCATTGGCGCCGATGCGGCCATAGCCGGCGGTCAGGCCGGTGATGTCCAGCAGCGGCTTTAGCCCTGCCTTCACGGGCGTGGGTTCAGCCGCCGGTGCGGGCCGTGCGGCCGCCATCAATGTGCGGGTGTAATCATCGGCGGGCTGGTCCAGCACCTGCACGGCGGCCCCGTTTTCCCGTACCCGGCCCTTGTTCAGCACGACGATGCGGTCGGCCATCTGGGCCACGACCGCCAGATCGTGGGAGACATAGACGGCCGTCGCCCCCTGGCGCTGCACCGCCTGCTTGAAGGCGCGCAGCACCTCGATCTGGGTGGTGACGTCCAGCGCGGTCGTCGGCTCGTCCAGGATGACCAGTTCCGGATCGGTGATCAGGGCCATGGCCGCCATCAGGCGCTGCAACTGCCCGCCCGACAATTGGTGCGGGTACCGGTCGCCGATGCTGTCAGGCTGCGGCAGGGCCAGGGCGCGGAACAGGCCCACGGCCTTTTCCTCTGCCGTCTTGCGGTCCATACGGCCATGGATCAGGGCAGGTTCCACCACCTGATCCATGATCCGCCGCGACGGGTTGAAGGAGGCGGCAGCCGATTGCGCGATATAGGACACGCGGTCCCCGCGCAAGCCCGCCAGCCCATCCTCGTCCAGCGATAGGACCTCTGTATCGCCCACGCGCACGGTGCCCCCGGACAGGTGGCAGCCCAGGCGGGCATAGCCCATCAGGGCCAGGGCGATGGTGGTCTTGCCCGACCCGCTTTCCCCGATCAGGGCCAGCACGCCACCACGCGGGATGGTGAAATCCACATCCTCGACGATGGTGATAGACTTGCCATCCCGCCCGCGGGCGGTGACGCGCAGTCCCTTGACCTCGACATGCGCCTGCATGGTCAGTCCTTCCCCGCGATGCGCCGGCCGCGGCCGGGCAGCGCGTCGATCAACAGATTGACCCCGACGGTCAGGGTGGCGATGGCGAAGGCCGGCACCAGGATGGCCGGCGCGCCTTCGCCCAGGCCGGAGATATTCTCGCGCACCAGCGATCCCAGATCGGCATCCGGCGGCTGCACGCCCAGGCCCAGGAAGGACAGGCCCGACAGCAGCAGCACGATGAAGACGAAGCGCAGCCCGAAATCGGCCAGCATAGGATGGACCATGTTGGGCAGGATCTCGCGGATGGCGATATAGGCGGCACGTTCACCGCGGCAACGCGCCACCTGCACATAATCCATCTGCGCCAGATTGACGGCCAGCGACCGGGCGATGCGGAAGGCGCCGGGAATGTAGGTGACAGACGCCACCAGCAGCAGCAGTGGCAGCGACGACCCGACCACGGCCACCATCACCAGCGCGAAAATCTTCGACGGGATGGAGATCAGCGTGTCCATGAAACGCGAAATCAGCTCATCCAGCCAGCGCGGGCCGACGGCCGTGACCAGGGCCAGGCCGATGCCCGTGGAGCTGGCAATCAGCGCCGCCAATGCGGCCAGCCCCACAGAGTAGCGGCCACCGGTCAACAGCCGGCTCAGCACATCGCGGCCCAGATAATCGCTGCCCAGCGGATGGGCGGCGCTGAAGCCGGCGAACACCTCGTCCGCGATGAAGGCGCCGGGATCATGGGGGGCGACGGCAGGGCCAGCGACGGCCAGCAGCAGCCAGAAGACCACCAGGACCAGCCCGACCCGGCCGCTGACCGACAGGGCTGTGAACCAGTGGCGGGCGGCAAGAGCCTTGCCGGAAGCGGAGGGGATGTCGGTCATCGGTTGCGCAGCCTCGGGTTGGCCAGGATGGCGACGACGTCGGCCGTCAGCAGCAGCAGCAGATAGATCACGCAGAAGATCATGGCGCAGGCCTGAAGCAGCGGCATGTCGCGGCTGGTCACGGCATTGACCATCAGGCTGGCAAGGCCCGGATAGTTGAAGATCGTCTCCACGATGATGGCGCCGCCCAGCAGGTAGGACAGCGACAGGGCCATGGCATTGACGATAGGGCCGATGGCGTTGGGCAGCACATGGGTCAGCACCACCCGCGCCGGCTTCACGCCCTTCAGCAAGGCCATCTCTACATAGGGCTGGTTCAGCTGGGCGATGATGGCGGCCCGCGTCATGCGCGCCATCTGGGCCACGACCACGACCGACAGCGACAGGATGGGCATGGCCAGCGCCCGCAGGGTCGACAGCATGTCGGCATTCTTGGGCACCAGCGCGATCGAGGGCAGCCAGCGCAGCTTCACCGCAAAGGCCAGCACGGCCAGGGTGGCGATCAGGAATTCCGGCACGGCCACCATGGACAGGGTGGCGATGTTCAGCCCCCGGTCCAGGCGGCTGTCACGGTGCATGGCCGTGACAATGCCCAGCGTCAGGGCCAGGGGCACAGTGAACAGGGCCGTCAGCCCCGCCAGCAGCAGCGAATTGGGCAGGCGGTCGGCGATCACATCGGCGACCGGCAGATTGGCGACGATGGAAAAGCCGGGATCACCGCCGGCAATGCCGATCAGCCAGCGCAGGTAACGTTCGGGTGCAGGCTGATCCAGGCCGAATTTGGCGCGCAGTGCCGCCACCGCCTCCGGTGTCGCGGCCTGTCCCAGCATCTCCTGTGCGGCGTCGCCGGGCAGCAGGGAGGCCAGGAAGAACACCACCAGGGAGACCAGCAGCAGGGTCAGCACGCCCGATGCCAGACGTTTGCCCACCAGGGGCAGGGCGGCGGACAGGCCGCCACGGGTCGCGGGTCCGGCCATCTTTCAGCCCTCCCACCAGACATGTTCGGCAAAGCGGTAACCCATCAGGCCACCGGTGGGCACAGGCAGCAGCCCCTTCAGGCGCTGGTCGAAACCGTCGATCTGGCTGATGAAGGTCGGCAGGACGACGCCGCAATGGTCGCGCACCAGTTCCTGCATCTCGCCATAGATTTCCTTGCGCAGGGTCGGATCGGCTTCGCCCCGCGCCTGAAGCAGCAGGTGGTCGAAATGATCGTGCCGCCAGCCGCTTTCGTTCCAGGCCGCGTCGGACTTGAAGAACAGGCTGAAGATCAGGTCGGCGGTGGGCCGCGGGTTGGTGTTGCCGAAGGTCAGCGGATGCTTCATCCAGTGCGTGGACCAGTAGCCGTCTGCCGGCATGCGGTTGATGGCCAGCCGCAGCCCCACCCGCGCCCCATATTCCTGCAGCACCGACGCCATGTCGACCGACCCTTCCGCCGCCGGAGAGGCATAGACAGGCAGGGGGGCGGATGGCAGGTTCAGCTTGGCGAAATGCCAGCGCGCCCGGTCCAGGTCCAGTTCCCGCTGTGGCAGGTCATCCCGGTAATAGGGATGAAAGGGCGGGATCGGGTGATCATTGCCGATGGTGGCGAAATCGCGGAACAGGGCGCGCTTGATCAGCCGCCGGTCGAACAGGTACTTCATGCCCATGGCGAAATCGTAACTGCCGGTGGGCGTCCCGTCCTGACGCAGGATCAGGTTGGTATAAAGGCCCGACGGGGTTTCCAGCAGCGCATGCGTACCACTGTTGCGCACCCGCGCCGCGGACCGGGGATTGACGGCATTGATCAGATGCATGTCGCCCGACAGCAGGGCGTTGACGCGGCTGACCTCATCCGGAATGCCGATCAGTTCCAGACCATCCAGATAGGGCCGGCCGTCCCGGAAATAATCCGGGTTGCGCACGCCGATGGTGCGCACGCCCGGCTGGAAGGTCTGGCAACGGAAGGGACCGGTGCCGTTGGCCGCGGTGAAATCGGTGGTGCCCGACCGGATGATCAGGAAATGCGACTGGGCCAGGATGGAAGGCAGATCGACATTCGGCCCCGTCAGCTCGATGGCGACATCGCGGGGGCTGAGGGCGCGGGCGGATGCGATCTGTGACGCGATGGGCCGCACCTTTGATCCCGTGGCCGGGTCCAGATGGCGCAGCAGCGAAAAGACCACATCGTCGGCCGTCAGCGGCTTGCCATCATGGAAGCGCACACCGGCGCGGAGCGTGACGCGCCAACGGATCTGATCATCGCTCTCCAGGCTTTCGGCCAGACAAGGACGGGGCGTCATGTCGGCGCCGTCATAATCGGTCAGGCCGTTATAGAACATGTGGTGGCGGACATAATCGGTGGACAAGGCACCCTTGGCGGGGTCCAGCGTATCGGCCGTGGAACTGGACATGCTGGCGACCCGGATCTGGCCGCCGTGCCGGGGGGTGGCTTGGCCCGGCGCGCGGGACGGCAGCAACGGCGCCATGCCGGCGGCCAGTGCCGTCCCCATCATCTGGCGTCTGGAAAGGCGCATGCCGGCCCTCAATGCAGGATGTCCTGGATACGGTAGTACAGCCCGACCATGGGCAGGAACCATGGCTTGCCCAGATGGCCCGGCACGGGCGGCCATGACAGGCCGGCCCAGGGGTTGGCCTCGGGCTCCCCATTCATGACGCGGGCCATGCGCAGGCCCATATGCACCGCCATCTGCGTGCCATGCCCGGAATAGCCCATGGCATAGTACAGCCCGTCATGCTGCCCGGCGCGCGGCAGCCGGTCGGCCGTCAGGTCGACCATGCCGCCCCAGCAATAATCCAGCCGCACATCCTTCAGCGCCGGGAACAGGCTGCGCATCGTCTGGTCCAGGATGCGCCCGCTTTTGGCATCCGACAGCGGGTCGGACATGGCAAAACGGGCACGGCCCCCGAAGATCAGGCGATTGTCTGGGGCCAGACGGAAGTAATTGCCGATATTCTTGCTGGTCACATAGTTGCGCTTGCCCGGGAACAGCCGGTCGACCACGGCCGGGTCCAGCGGCTCCGTCGCGATGACGAAGCTGCCCACCGATACAATGCGCCGACGGAACCAGCCGAAGGGGCCGACGGGGCTGGCCCCACCCGTGGCGACCAGGACCTGGCCGGCCTGGACGCTGCCGCGCGGCGTAGTCAGGGTCCAGCCGCTGCCATTGCGGGTAAGGCCGGTAACGGGAGCACCTTCATGGATCACCGCCCCCTTGCGCGCTGCCGCTTCCGCCAGACCGACGCCGAAGCGGGCGACATGCAACTGACCGCTGGTCGATTGCAGTAGCCCGCCATGGAAGGCGTCACAGTCAATCTCCGCCCCCAGCCGTTCCTTCGGGATCAGGCTGACATTGGGATCGACCGCCGCCAGGGTTTCAGCCGCCCGCGCCAGCTTTTCATAATGTTCGGACTTGGCCGCCAGTTTCAGCCGGCCGGAACGGCGGAAGGCGCAGTCGATATTCTCTTCCCGCGCCAGCCGCTCCACATCATCGACGGCATCGACATGGGCTTGGTAATAGGCCCGCGCCGTATCCAGCCCGAACCGGGCCGTCAGCGCCGCAAAGTCATGGGCCGTGCCACTGTTGCACTGCCCGCCATTGCGGCCCGACGCCTCCCCCACCACACGGCCGGCCTCCAGCAACGTCACCGACGCCCCGCGCCGGGCCAGCGCCAGGGCCGCCGTCAGGCCGGTGAAGCCGCCACCGATGATGGCGACATCCGCCCGCCCTTCCACCGGACCTATCGCAGCCCCCGAAAATCGGGGCGCCGTGTCCAGCCAGTAGGAGAGCGTCTGGGAAGAGGTCATGATGCTTCACCGGTCGGAAGGGGGAAGGTCCGTCAGGGATCAGAGACCCAGCAGGGCCGGCAGGATGCCGATATGCGGGATCTCGTAATCACGATAGTTGGGGTTCGTCGGCTCATGCCCGCGCGCCACGAAGACGCGGGCGCCATAGCCCAGGTCGGTGGCGCTGTTGTGGTCATAGCGGAAGCTGGAGGAGACATGCATCATGTCCTCTGGCCCGCAGCCCAACTGGTCGAACATATATTCGAAGGCCTGGAAGCGCGGCTTGTAGGCCTGGGCCTGTTCGGCCGTATAGACACGATGGAAGGGCGCGCCCAGCAGGGCCACATTCTGGTGGATCTGGCTGTTCATGGCGTTGGACAGGATGACCAGCGGGATTTCCTTGGCCACCTTCGACAGGCCAGCCGGCACGTCTGCGTGCGGACCCCAGGTGGGCACGGCCTCATAGATGCGCTTGGCTTCCTCCGGCCGGAATTCCACCTTCCACTTCTTGCAGGTGCGTTCCACGGCATTGTGGATAACCTCCGCATAGGGCTTCCAGGCGCCCAGCACCTCATCCAGGCGATAGGCCGCGAAATCCTTGCAGAACCGGTCCATCTGTTCCGGCGCAATGCGATCGGGGAACATCTCCCGCGCCATATCGGACATGCGGAAGCGGGTCAGGGTGCCGTAGCAGTCGAAGCTGATATATTTGGGCCGGAAGGGGGCCATGGTTTCGTCTTTCCAATTGCTGCGGTGGAAGGATCGGAGAGGGCCGGTTTCAGCCCCTGCACAAGCAGATTAGGCCATGAGGGGCCCGGAACTTCCCCCCGAAAGGGCGCATCCGGCGGCAGGGGATGCGGCTTTTTCCAGCGGTCGGCCGGCATAGTCTGCTGCACCGGAATGCAGCCCGCCAAGCGGTGGTTGCGATCAATATCCCCGGCGGCGGTCGATCTGCCCGACCATGGCTTCTCCGGCCTGATGCCGGCGGATATTGGCGATCAGCACCTCGGCCGAACTGTCGGCGCGGGTGGCGCTGGCAATGTGCGGCGTCAACAGGATACGGGGATGGCGCCAGAAAGGATGATCCGGCGCGGCCGGCTCTGTTGTCAGCACATCGATGACGGCGCCGGACAGGTGGCCGTTGTCCAGGGCCGCCAGCAGATCATCCTCCACCAGATGCGCGCCTCGTCCGACATTGATGATGGCGGCACCCGGCGGCAGAAGATCGAAGGCTTTGCGGCACAAAATGCCGCGCGTATCCTCTGTCAGGGGAAGAAGACAGATCAGGATGTCGCATTGGCCCAGAAAGGCGGGCAGGGCATCGGCGCCGGCATGCACCTCGACGCCCGCAATCTCACCACCCGACCGGCTCCACCCTTTCAATTGAAACCCGAAGGGACGCAGGGCTGACAGCACGGCCGACCCCAGATTGCCCAGCCCCATGACGCCCACGCGCCGCCGGCCGGCCGGAACCATGGGCCGGGGTGCCCAGCGGCATTCCATCTGGGCCTGGTGATAATCCAGCATGTCGCGATGCAGGGCCAGCGTGGCAAAGGTGGCGTACTGCACCATGCCGTCGGTCAGCCCCGGCTCGATCATGCGCACGACCTTCACATGATCGGGCACCTGTGACAGGTCCAGCTGATCCACGCCGGCCCCGACGGAGAACAGCACCTCCAGGTTCGGCAGCCCGTCCAGCAGGTCGCGCGTCACCGTCCAGGCCGCCAGATATCGGACGTCGGATGCCGTCCCGATCTCCGGCCAGGTGCGGAATTCCACATCGGGCGCCAGCCGCGCGAAGGCGTCGCGCCAGACACGGCCGCGGTTCGGGTCGGACTTGAACAGGAAGGCCATCATCCACCCCACGATAAGGTCAAAAAGAAAACCCCGCCCCCGATGAACAGGGGCGGGGAAGGCTTGAGGATAAGGAGGGGTACACATGAACCGGGGCGGGCAAACCCGCCCCGGCGGGATATCAGAACTTGTAGGTCACATGCCCGGTAATGGTGCGCGGCGTGCCGGGCGCCACCCACAGGCGGGCATAGGAACTGGCATAGTAGGTCTTGTCGAACAGGTTGTTGACATCGACCGACAGCTTCACCTGTTCCACCGGCTCGTAAGACGCGGTCAGCTTTACCAGCGTGTAGCTGGGCAGATAGAAGGCCACGCCCGTCTCGCCCAGGCGGCTGGAGACGTAATTGATGCCGCCGCCGACACTGGCCGTGCCCTGACCAACCTCGAAATCCTTGAACAACATCACGTTGGCCTGGTTCTTCGGCACGTTGATCAGCGGGTCGCCTTCCTTGATCGGCAGCGAGAAGTTGGGATCCAGGAAATCCGACGCCACTTCCGCATCGGTATAGGCATAGGTGATGAACAGACGGCTGTCATAGGGCAGCTTGGCATTCAGATCGAACTCGACCCCCTTGCTGCGGGCCTTGCCGACGGCGATGGAATAGCCCGCGTTGACCGGGTCGGAGGTCAGCACGTTGGTCTTCTTCATCGTGTACAGCGAAATCGTGCTGTTGATCGTGCCGTCGTCATACTTGGCGCCCACTTCATAGGAGGTGGACTTTTCCGGTTCGAACAGGACGTTGCCGAAGCCGGCGCCGGAATTGGGGCGGAAGCCCTTGCCATAGCCGCCATACAGCGAAATCTCGTCCGACACGTTATAGACAAGACCGGCCTGCGGGCTGAATTCCTTGTAGCTGCGCTTGGTCGGATTGGTGGCGCTGGCGGCGGCAAGGTTGTTCGTATAGTCGCGCTTGAAATTATCGAAGCGGCCGCCGAAGCGAATCTTGAACTTCTCCGTCAGGTCGATCTGGTCCTGCAGGTAGATGCCCCAGGCATCCTGCACTTCATGGGTATTGGTGAAGGCAGACAGGTTGGTCGGCACGCTGCCATAGACGGGATTGAAGATGTTGACGGCATTGTTGTTCGCGGTGATCGGGGCGCCCGCCGTATAGGCGGACGGGCGGAAGCGCTTCTGCACCCCGTCGATGGTGAACTTGTCCCAATCGGCGCCCGTGATCAGGTGATTGGTCAACCCCGCCACATCGAAGGTTCCGCTGACCTCGCCACGCAGAACCGCGTGTTCGGTGTCATAAGTGCGGTAGCGGCGCTGACGCGACAGGTAGGAGCCGTTCGTGAACAGCGTCTGACGGCCCGACGCCAGTTCGGCGTCGCTGGAATAGCCCTCGAAGGACGTGTCCTTGTAGCTGCCGCCCAGCAGCAGGCTCCAGTCGTCACTGAAATCGTGCTGAAACTGGACCTGATGGCCCAGAACCTCGACTTCCGTCGGCCCATCACCGGGTTCGCCCAGAAAGGTTGTGCGATCGACGGCGCCCAGCTTGCCGTTCACGGCCACGATGCCGCGATCGAACGGCACCTTCATGTCTACATATTCCATCTCATAGGACAGGGTCGTGTCCTCGGTCAGCACGGCCAGGATGGAGGGCGAGGCCACCGTCTTCTTGCTGTCGATGGTGTCGCGGAAGCTGCCGGCATCCTCGTAGGCGCCATTGAGGCGTACCGCGATCTTTTCCGTGATCGGGCCGGTAATGTCGCCTTCGACACGATAGGTGTCGTAGCTGCCGGCCGACACGCCGACGGAGCCTTCGGTCTTGAACTTCGGCTTCTTGGTGATGATGTTCACCGTACCGCCGGGCTCGCCGCGACCGAACAGGGCCGAGTTCGGACCCTTCAGCACTTCGATCCGGTCGATATTGGAGGCATCGCGCGGGCCGCCATAGCCACGGCCGCCATTGAAGCCATTGACCAGGAAGCCGGACGGGAAATTCTCGTCGCCGGCGAAGCCGCGGACGGCGAAGCTATCCCACAGGCCGCCGAAATTATTCTGCTTGGCGATGCCGGACGCCAGTTCCAGCGCCCCTTCCAGCTTGGTGACGCCCAGATCCTGCAGCAATTCGCCATCCAGCACCTGGATGGCCTGCGGCGTCTCCTTCAACGCCACGTCGCCGCGATAGGCCTGACGCTGGCCGACGACGATGATTTCTTCAAGGCTGCTGCCGCTCGAAGGGGCCTGCTGGGCGCCCACGGCGGGAACAAGCGCGGCACACGCAACACCAGCGGCCAGCGCCAGACGGAACCCGGTAAAGACGTTCATTGCTTTTCCCCTTAGTTTGAAGCTGCTCCGCTGTTCATCTCTTGACGGCGGTGGCTTGCGCCTGATCGTTTGTCGCCGCCTGTTATATTATAACGTTCCTCCAGGGCCAGGCCTTTTTTGGGTCGCAGCCCTTGCCCCTTCACACCATCAGTCTTAGGCCGGACGGCAGATTTGTTTCGTCAAACTGGCCGGTCTGTACGGATTGTTGTTTTGTTATGGGCGCGAAATGCGCGGAAAATGCCGGGGCGGTTTTCGCCCCGGTCGGGACGGCTTAGAGATATTTCAGCCACCAGATGTCGCGGCGGCGCTGCTTGACGCCCGCGAACCAGCGCGTCGGCAGATAGAGCGGCACTAGCAGGATGGCGACCCAGATCCAGACGGTGGAGACATTGTCGACGCCGAAGAACTGGCCCTTGTTCAGCCCGTAGATGGCAACGGCGATCAGATACAGCGCCTTCAGCACATAAAGATGCAGCAGGTAGAAAAACATGGGCGCCCCGCCGAACATGGCCAGCCAAGGCATGACGCGGCTGTCCTGATACTTTTCGAACAAGGCCAGCAGCAACACGCCCGTACCGACGGTGGACAGCAGGAACAGCAGCGACGGCGGGTACTTGGTCAGGGACAGGAAGGCCATGAGAGTATGCAGCCCGTCGACCCCGGTCACCCAGGGCTTGTCACCATAGACATTAAGGGCGCGGATGACGACGAATCCGATCAGCATGCCGGCCCCCAGCAGGATCAGCCGGCGACGGCGGGCCAGGGCATCGCTGCCACGGGCAAACCAGGGGCCGGTGGCGTAGCCCAGAAGGATGACCCCGATCCAGGGCAGGACGGGATATGTGGTCTTGGCGATCAGCCCGCCGCCCATGTCGATGACGGATCGCTGATGCAGCACGGCCCACAGGGCATAGAAACTGTCACCCGGCGCCAGCCGGATCGGGTCCAGCAGATTATGCCCCAGCACGATCACCAGACCCAAACCCACCTGCACGGCCCGCGGCAGGTGCAGCAGGCCGGCCAGTGCGATCATGGAAATGCCGATGGCCCAGATCACCTGCAACCAGAAGGTCTGGGGCGGGAACTGCGCCGACCAGGCAAAGCCAACAAAGGTCAGTTCCAGAAAGATCAGGAACAGGCCGCGCTTGACCAGGAAGGACGAGACCTCCGCCTTGGTGTGCGACTGGCCGTAAAGCCAGGCCGACAGACCGGTCAGCGCCACAAAGGTGGGCGCACAGAAGGTGGACAGCAGCCGCGTGAAGAACAGGGCCGGATCGACCGTGGCCGCATCGACGGGGTCGGTCACCTGCATATGCAGGAACCAGGTTTCGCGCACATGATCCACCAGCATGAAGACCATGACCAGACCGCGCAGGGCATCGATGGCAACCAGCCGTGCATGTGCCTTGGCGGCACTGACGGCGGAGGTGAAACCGGGGGAAGCCCCGGCGCTGCTTACGCTTGTCATCCCGAACCCCGTTCTTGACCTTGGCGCCTTTGGTCGGCGTTTCAGTCAAGAGTAGACGCGTGGTCAGGCGTGATGTGCGGAAATACGCATGGATGCAAGCGCAACCTGCCGAATAGGACGGGGGCCACAGCACAGGAAATGCCGTGGCGACGCGCCCCTCAATCCAGTCCGTGTAAACATTCCTCCAGAATGGACAGAGCCCGGTCCAGATCCGCCCGGGTGATGGTCAGCGGCGGAGACAGGGTCAGCACCGATCCCATGGTCAGCTTGAAGGACAGGCCCGCCGTCAGACAGCGATAGAGCATCTCCTCCGCTGCCGCCAAGGCCGGGGAACCGTCGGCGCGGGTCAGTTCCACCCCGATCAGCAGGCCGCGCCCACGCACATCACCAATGATGGGATGGCGCTGCCGCATCTCCTGCAACCTTTCCAGGGCATAGGCCCCCAGAAGCGCGGCATTTTCCACCAGCCCTTCATCTTCGATGATCTGCAGGGTGGTCAGGCCGGCGCGGGCCAGCAACGGGTTCTTTTCATGCGTGTAATGGCCGATGGCGATGGCGTCGGCGACATCAAGGTCCGGCCGCACCAGCAGCGCCGCCAGCGGCAGCATGCCGCCCCCCAGCGCCTTGCCCAACACCAGCATGTCGGGCAGCATGCCCTCATGGGCATGGGCGAAGAAGGACCCGGTCTTGCCCAGGCCCGTCGTGATCTCATCAAAGATGATCATGCTGCCCTGCCGGTCGCAGGCAGTGCGCATGCGCGGCCAGAAGCCGGCGGGCGCGATGGTGGGCACGGCCCGCATCGGTTCGGCCACCAGGGCCGCGACATCGCCCTGCTTGTCCAGCGTATACTCGGTGATGGTAGCGCACGCCATGGCGCAGCGGGAAAGGTCGGGCACACCGCGACCAGGAAATCCATAGGGGCAGCGGTAACAGGCAAACGGCGCCACATGCTCCGTCCCCGTCAGCAAGGGCCCATGGCCCCTGAAAAGCTGCTCCCCGCCCAGGCTGGAGGCACCCAGACCCGCGCCATGGAAGGCATCCCAGAAGCTGACGGTCTTGAACCGGCCCGTGGCGATGCGGGCCAGCTTCAGGGCCATTTCCACGGCTTCCGACCCGCCGGGTGCGAACAGCACCTTGGCCCCGCCGGGCCAGGGCGCCAGTGCCGACAGCTTCTCCGCCAGTTCCATGGCCGGGTCACAGGTGAAACGGCGCGGCGCGAAGGGCAGTTCATCCATCTGCCGGGCCAGGGCCGTCTTCAGCCGCGGATGGCCATAGCCGATATGATGGACGCTGTTGCCATGGAAATCCATGATCCGGCGGCCATCCATATCCTCGATCCAGATGCCTTCCGCCTTGCGCACGGCCGACAGGCAGGGGGTGGACAGGGACTGGCGCAGGAACACCGCCTCGTCCCGGGCCACCGCCCGGCGCGCGGCGGGGCCTAGCGCTTCGGTCCAGGCGGCGCGGCGGCCACCCTTGTTGATGTCGCCCTCGGTGATGGCGTCCGGCACGACAAGGGCCGGGCTGCGCGAACTCTGCACTCTGCACCTGTGCGTCGAGATGTCGGGGATTATTGGTCTATACCAGATTGGCGCCGCAGTTGGAACCGCGAACTCCGTCCATCAGGGCCGTTCGCCGGCTGCCAGCCGCCGGTTGATATCGTCCAGCACAGGGGGCAGGTCGCGGATGCTGTCGATGACGTAATGCGCCCCGGCCTCGGCCAGCACCCGCGCTGCCGCCGCGTTGCGTGCCGCGAATTCCGCCGGGGGCAATGCCGCGGTGGCGGCAGCATCCAGGCCCATCAGGTTACCGGTGGCGCTGACACCCACGGTCCAGGTACCGGCCGCCACGCCTTCGCCGATGCCCGGCGGGGTGTCATCTACCTTCACCACGGCCTGGGCGGGCCAGACCTGAAGGTCGATGAAGCATTTGTACATCATCAGCGGGCTAGGCCGCCCCTGCGGCAGATCCCCGGCCGTGACCAGACAATCGGGGCTGTACCCCTGGGCGGCGGCCAACGGCAGCAGCCCCTCCATGGTCGGGCGGTCATATCCCGTGGTGGACCCGATCTTCAGTCCGCGCCGGCGCAGGTCGGCCAGCGTCTCCAGCGCCCCGTCGATCAGCGCCGCCCGCTCCGCCACCGCTTCCAGGGTCAGCGGCAGGAACAGGGCATGCAACCGGTCGACATCGGCATCGGTGAAGGGGGCGCCCATGACCTGTTCCCAGGCAGCGGCCACGCGCGGCAGCCTGCCCACCGCCTGAATATGGTTCCATTTAGGCAGGCCCATGGGGCCGCGCGCCTCCTCATCCGTGATCTCCACACCCAGGCGGGCGAAGGCACGGCGGAATACGCCCAGAGGCGCCAGGCTGCCATGGTCCAGCACCGTGCCGGCCCAATCCAGCACCACGGCCAAGATCTGTCCGTCGGTCGCATCGGTCATCCGATGATCTCCATTCAATGTCTGCGCCGTCCCGGACGGGATGGCGGGGTATGGTTTTATAATTTCTCGGATTAGGTGGAATCGGTTTGGCACTCACCACCGTCACCCCGGTTCAGGCCCATCGGCACCAAGTTAACCCCCTGCACTAACCTGCCTCCCCCGCGAAAGCGGGGGTCCAGGGGCCACAAGCGACTACGCTTCGGTGCTCTTGGCTCCTGGACCCCCGCTTTCGCGGGGGAGGCAGGGAAGGTGAAAATCCCTGACTTGGCGCCTGTCGGCGCAGGCCGGGGTGACGGCAGGGAATGCTTCAACGTGAACCAGACAGATGCTCAATCGCCAGCGGATCAGGCTCGCCCAGCAACTGCGCCAGGGCTTCCTCCCCCAGGGCGAAGGCGGTGCTCATGCCCGTGCCGCTGCTGACCATGGTCAGGGCAATGCCGTCGGCCGGGCGGTCGATGAAGGCCGTCTGGTCGGGGCTGGACGGGTAGTAGCCGTTCCAGCGCTCCTGCACCGTCAGATCGGCCGGCAGGTCCAGCAGCGCACGGGCTTCACGCAGGATGATGTCGTCTACCCACTGGCTGGCGAAGGGATCGGGCGTCGGCCCGTAATGGTGGCTGTCGCCGATGACCAGGCTGCCATCTTCCGACTGCACGATGATCAGGTGGATGCCGTTTTCCAGCGCATCGGCCACTTCCCCCTCCAGCCGCTGGCGCAGCGGGGCGGCCGCGGGCAGGGCGGCATAACCGTCGTAACGCACCAGTGACAGATCGCCCATCACCGCCGCCGGCAGGCGCCAGCCGGGCGCCGCCACACGCAGCATCTGCAACTTGCACAGGCTGAGGCGCTGCGCCCGCAGCCGGTCGGGGAACAGGGTGGCCAGATCGGGGCCGGGACAGACAGCGATATGGCCAGCACGGAATCGCCCCACATTCGTGTCGACGAAGCCCGGTTCCACCCCGCGCACGGCCACCTGCCGGAAGAAGCGCACGCCTTGCGCTTCCAGCCAGGACCAGAGCGCGGGGATGGCCGTACGCGGCTCCACCCGCCGTTCATGCGGGCTGTACAGACCACCGATGGTCCCACCCGCCGCCATGGGCAGCCGGTCGTAAAGCCCCGCCCTGTCCAGCAGCCGGCATTCCGCCCCCATGTCGGTATCGGCGAAGGCGGACAGCACATCCATTGCCTCCGGCCGGTGCGCCACCACCAGCAGGTCGCGATGGATGACGGGGATGCCGGCGGGACCAGCGACCCGCTCCCAGACATCGCGGCTGTAGCGCGCCCGGTCCCAGGTGCGTCCCGCCCGCTGGCCCGTCACCGTGACGAAGCCGAAATTGCGGATCGAAGCATTGCTGGCCCGTTCGTCCCGCTCGAACAGCGCAACGGACAGGCCGCGGCGCGCACCGGCCAGGGCGTGGGCCAGGCCGACGATGCCGCCGCCCACCACGACCAGATCAAAACCATCCCACATGTCATCACACTCCCGCGGGGATCGCCTGCCAGCGCCGGGCACGGCGCAGCAGCCCCCCTGTCGTCAGGGCCCAGGCCGCGCGCAGGGCGGCCCCGGTGAAGAAGATCAACATGGCCATGGCTGCGGCCGGGGCGGTGTCGCCCGCGTCATCCATGGCCAGAACCGACAGCGACGCCAGCATCGTGTCCGGCGTATAGAGGAAGACCACGGCCGACACGGTGGTCATGGCGCTCATGAACAGGTAGGCCGCCATGTCCAGCACCACGGGCAGGGCCATGGGCAGGGTGACCCGCCACAGGGTCAGCCACGCCGGCACCTTCAAGGACCGCCCCGCCTCTTCCAGTTCCGGGTCCAGGCGGCGCAGGGCCGTCATGGCCGACAGATGCGGCACGCTGTAATAATGGGCAATGGTGCAGACAACCAGCAGGGTCAGCGTGCCGTTCAGCACCCGCAGCGGATTGCCCGGATCGGCCAGGAAGAAGACATAGCCCAGCCCCAGCACCAGCCCCGGCACGGCCAGCGGCAGCAGGGCCAGCGCATGCGGCACCTGACGCAGCAGGCGTGGCGCCCGCCCCTTGGCCACCAGCCAGGCGGCGGGGAAGATCAGCAGCGTGCCGAACAGGGCCACCAGCGCCGACAGGCGGACGGAATTGGCATAGGCGTCCCAGCCGCCGCCATCCATCATCTCGAACCGGTAATGCCAGAGGCCGGGCGTCAGATCGTAGGGCCAGAGCTTGGCCAGCGACGCGAACAGCGCCGTGCCGGGAATGGCCAGCAGGCAGACCGCCATCAAGGCGCAGAACAGGAAGAACAGCCGGTCCAGCCACGGGTGCCGGTCGGGGACCAGGGCCACGGCCTTGCCACCCAGGGCGGCCGCCGGCCGGGCGGCCATGGCCCGGTCGATCAGGAAGGCGATCAGGGCCGGCAGCAGCAGCAGCAGGGCCACGACGGCGCCGCGCTGAAAATTCTGCTGCCCGATCACCTGTTTGTAGATGTCGGTGGCCAGCAGGGGTGTATTGCCGCCAATGACCTTGGGCACGCCGAAATCGGTGATGATCATGGCGAAGACGGCAACGAAGGCCGACACCAGCCCCGCCCGCACCCCCGGCAGGGTGACGGTCAGGAACCGTCGCCAGGGCCCCGCCTTCAGGGCACGGGCCGCCTCATACAGGCGGGCATCGGCCAGCGACAGGGCGGCGGTCAGGATCATCACTGCATGCGGGAAGGTCCAGAACACCTCGCCCATCACGATGCCGATGGAACCATAGATGCTGTGCCCGCCCAGCCAGCCCTTCAGCCAGCCCTGGTTGCCGAACAGATAGACCAGGCTGATGCCCGGCAGCAGCGACGGCGCCAGCAACGGCAATTGCGCCACCAGGGCGAAGAAACCCCGGCCCGCGGCCTGCGTGCGCGTCAGCCCATAGGCGTAAAGGAAAGCCAGCGCGACGCTGATCCCCGCACTCACCCCCGACAGGGTCAGGCTGTTGGACAGCGACTGGGCCAGATGCGGGCTGGACAGGTAATCGGTCAGGTTCGTCAGGCCGACATAGTTTCCGGCCCGGTCCTGCACCGCCTTGGACAGCACCGATGCCAGCGGCAGCAGCAAGGCCGGCACCAGGAACAGCAGCGGCAGCAGGATGGCCAGTACCGCCCCCAAACGGGGGCCACGGAAGCCGGATCGCGGCACCGTCGCCGTTCCGGCAGCCAGGGTCGGGGGCAGGGCGGGGGCGATGGTCATGCCGCCGCCCTGTCGATGAACAGATGCAGCCGGTCCAGCGGCAGGATCACCGCCACCGGCTGCCCCGGCGCCCTGGCGCCCCGCGCGGGGCCGGTGACGGACAGGGACTGGCCCGGCAGCCCGTCCAGCGCGATGCGCTGGGCAATCTGGGCGCCCTGATATTCGCTGTCGATGACGCGGCCCGGCAGACGCAGGGTCCCATCGGCCAGGGCCGGTGCCTGATTGCCCGGTTCGGTCAGTTCCACCCCTTCCGGCCGGATGCACAGCGACAGGGCGGTGCCCGGCCCGACGCCGTCGGGCACGGGCAGGTTCAGGACCCAGGCACCCAGTTTGGCATTGCCGCCGCTGGTCACCTCCAGGGGCAGGCGGTTCATGGCGCCAATGAAGCCGGCCACGAACAGGCTGGCCGGCTGTTCATAAAGATCGGCGGGCGTACCCACCTGTTCGACGCGTCCATGGTTCAGCACCATGATCCGGTCGGACAGGGTCAGCGCCTCCTCCTGGTCGTGCGTGACCATCAGGGTGGTGATGCCCAGCTGGCGCTGCAGGCGGCGCAATTCGCCCCGCAGGTCGCGCCGCACCTCCGCATCCAGGGCGGATAGGGGCTCGTCCAGCAGCAGCAGGCCGGGACCGGGCGCCAGCGCGCGGGCCAGCGCCACGCGCTGCTGCTGCCCGCCCGATAATTGGCCGGGATATTTATGGGCATGCGCCCCCAGGCCGATCAGCTCCAGCATCTCCGCCAGCCGCTGCTGACGCAGCGCGCGCGGCTGCCGGTGCAGGCCATAGGTGATGTTGTCGGCCACGCTCATGGTCGGGAACAGGGCGTAGGACTGGAAGACGATCCCGACATCACGCCGTTCCACCGGCCCGGCGGTGACGTCGGCCCCGTCCTGATGGATGGACCCGGCGGTGGGCAGTGACAGGCCGGCAATGGCGCGCAGCAGCGTCGTCTTGCCCGAGCCCGAAGGGCCCAGCAGGGTGACGAACTCCCCCCGCCGCACCGTCAGGTCGACCTGATCCAGCGCCGTGAAGGCCCCGAAGCGCTGCCCGACACCGGTCAGGACAAGGTGCGCCGCCGGATGGATGGAAGAAGCGGTCATTTCGGTTCGGACTTGGCGTCGTAACGGCGCGACCATTCGGCCAGGATGCGGTCGCGGTTGGCCGCGGCCCAGGCGAAATCCTGTTTGATCAGCCGCTTTTCCAGGTCGGCCGGCACATGCGGCAGCGCGGTGGACACTTCCGGCCGGGCCACGATGGCAAAGTTCTTCGCATATTGGCTGTTGGCATCAACGGTCACGGCCCAGTCGATCAGGGTGCGGGCGGCGGCGGCATGGGCCGTGCCCTTGACCAGGGCGATGGATTCCATGTCCCAGCCCAGCCCTTCGGCAGGCAGCACCAGTTCCAGCGGCGCCCCATCCACGATCAGTTTGTTGGCGCGATATTCAAAGGACAGGCCCAGCGCGAATTCACCCGTTGCCGCCGCCTTGCAGGGCTTGGATCCGGAATGGGTATAGGCCGCGATATTGCGGTGCAGCGCGTCCATGAAGGCCCAGCCCTTGTCCTCCCCCATCATCTGCAACCAGGCGCTGACCATCAGGAACCCCGTGCCCGACGAGGCCGGGTTGGGCATGATGATCTGCCCGGCCCAGGCGGGGTCGGTCAGATCGGCCCAGGTGCGGGGCAGGGGCAGGTGGCGCTTTTCCCGCTCCGGCTTGTTCACGCACAATGCAGACGCCCAGATATTCATGCCGATCCAGTGCGGATCGGGCCGGCCGTCGCGCATGGCGGGCTTCACCGACGCCAGTTCCTGGGGCGCATAGCCATCCAGCATGCCTTCCCGGTCCATCAGCATCAGCGAGGTGGCGGCCACGCCCATGACCACCTCGGCATTGGGGGCCGCCTTTTCCGCCAGCAGACGGGCCGTGATGACACCATTGCTGTCGCGCACCCAGCGGATCTCCACGTCGGGATGCGCCGCCTCGAACGCCGCCTTGTAGGCCTTCAACTGGTCGGCCTCCAGCGCTGTATAGACGGTGACTTGGGTCCGGTCCTGGGCAGGGGCGGCGGACACTGCCAGACCGAAGGCCAAGGCAAGCGCAGGCAGCGGGCGGAACCAATGACGCATGGCAACCTCGAAGACACCGGATGGTACCGCACCCATCCGCAGGGCATGCGGCCGGGCACCGACAGGATGGCTCTTGTCGCGACGCACCATGACGGGGGGTGTCCTATATTGGAAATCCGTCGTATCAATGGCTGCCATAGAGCATACCTATAGGACTAACCGATGCTTCATACCCAGCTGCGCGCCTTTCACTGGGTGGCCCGTGAAGGCAGCTTCACGGCGGCGGCGCGTGTACTGTCCGTGTCGCAGCCCACCCTGTCGGCGGAGGTGAAGGCGCTGGAGGAACGGTACGGCATGCTGCTGTTCATCCGCGAACGGCGCGGCGTATCGCTGACCCCGGCGGGCCAGTCGCTGCAGGCCATCACCCAGCGCATGTTCGCGGCCGAACAGGAAGCGGCGGAGATGCTGGCCGGGCACCGTACCCTGACCGGCGGAACGCTGAATGTCGGGGCCGACGGGCCGGTGCTGGCCATCCCGCTGCTGGCGGAATTCACCCGCCGTCATCCCAGTGTGAAGCTGCGCCTGTCCATGGGCAATGCAGAGACAATCCGCCGCGATATCCTGGACATGCGCCTGGACGTGGCCGTCCTGGCCAGCCCCGTCATCGACCCGCGCCTGACAGGCCTGCCCCTGGGCCGGGATCAGGTGATGCTGGTCATGCCGGCGGGGCACCGCCTGTCCTATGGCCCGACCGTGCCGCCCCACGCCCTGCTGCGCGAACGTATCCTGATGCGAGAGCCGGGATCGATGACGCGCCGCGTGGTGGAGCGTGTGCTGGCAGAGGCCGAACTGACCCTGCCCGACACCACCGAAATCGCGTCGCGGGAGGCGCAGCTGGCCGCCGTGAAGGCCGGCATGGGCCTGGCCTTCATCTGTGAAGGGGAATTCACCGGTGACCCGGACCTGACCCTGCGCCCCCTGGAGGGGTTGCGGATGGAGATGGATGAATATGTCCTGTGCCTGCGCGACCGCAGCCGCCTGGGCATCGTCCGCGCCTTCCTGGCGGTTGTGGAGTCCCTGTCGGAAAGCTGGCCCGTGCCATCCTGGCGCACAAAGGCATAATCCTTGTAGACAGTCCAGACCAGATCATCACGCGCCGTTATCGGCGCCACTTTCATTTCATGTAAACAATGCATTTACATCCTCGTTGGATGTTAAAATTTCATTACAGTCTGTTTGTTGCTGAATTTTGAAGTTTCAGGACAGACAATCAAATCTGGTTTACACCAGTTTTCCTTGCCTCATATTGCGCTGCGGTTCCAGGGGTGATGCCGCCAGGGAAGGCATCCGCCGGGACGCGAGCGTCTTGCGTCCGCGGATGGCCATGGGATGGCGGTTCGCCCGCCCACGATACCGGACCAGCCAATAAGGGGAGCTTTCATGCGCATTCCACAGCAGCAGGCCGGGGCCATGTGCCGCCGCGCCCATCTGGCCGGCGCCAGCCTGGCCGTCCTCATCATCTGCACGCAGGCCGCCCAGGCAGAAATGGCGCCCGCCGCCGCCACGACGGAAGAAGTGGTGGTGACGGGCCAGCGCCTGTCCACCCAGCGCGCGCTGGAACAGCAGAAGGATGCCGACGGCGTCTCCAACGTCATTTCCTCCGACGATCTGGGCAAACTGCCCGATGCCAACATGGCCGACGCCCTGTCGCGCGTGCCCGGCATCTCCGTCGTCAACAACCAGGAAACGGGCGAGGGTGAATATGTCACCGTCCGCAGCCTGGCCGCGACCTTCAACGCCTATTCGGTGAATGGCGTGCGTGTGGCCGAAACCGACGGGTCCAGCCGCCAGGTATCGCTGTCGGTGCTGCCGCCCAACGGGTTGCAGGCGGTGAAAGTGTCCAAGTCCTCCACCCCCGACATGGATGGCGACGCCATCGGCGGCACCATCGACATGCGCACGCCCACGGCCTTCGACTTCAAGAAGCCGGTGGCACGCGCCTTCTACACCTATGGCTGGAACGACCGCGCCGACAGCCAGGGTGAACCGGCGGCCACCAACTCCGGCCAGATCGACCTGGGCAGCCGCTTCGGCGCCGACGACCAGTTCGGCATCTTCGCCACCGGCTATTACACCAAGTCGCACCTTGTCTCCGAAGAGACGGAGAATGACGGGGAGTGGGAACCGTTCCGCTGGCGCAAGGACAGCCAGGAAGCCATCGACGACAAATCGATGTATCTGCCCGGCATCGACCTGGATTATCGCCGCATCGAACAGGAACGCATCGGCGGCAATATCTCGCTGGATTACCAGGGCGACGACACCAGGCTGTATCTGCGCGGCCAATATGCGCAGTACAAGCGGGTGGAAGACGTCAACTACCTGATGATCAAGTCGTCGCGCACCAAGCGCCTGACCCAGGTGAACCCGGAAGCCACCAATCTGGTCGATCTGGAAAAGGCCATCACGGGCGTGCAGGCCAATGGCGATCGCATCTATGGCTACACCACGGCCCAGATCGTTGATGTCAATAAGGACGGGATCATCACCGATGCCGACCGCAACACCAATTCCTACTGGTCGCTGAATGGCCGGTCCGGCACCTGGGACCCGCAGAACTTCCAGTTCTCCCGTACGTTCGAGGTGAAGGACCAGAAGCAGAATCTGGGCACCGTCAATGCCGGCGGCGAGACCAAGGCCGATGCCCTGACCCTGACCTATGACGCCGCCTATAGCTGGGGCGAGCGGGAAACGCCGAACGCCTACAGTGTCAGCTTCCTGTCGAACAAGAATGTGGCACCGTTCACCAAGTCGGGCGTGCTGTTCTCCTCGGCCGATCCGCGCTTCCCGCTGTATCAGATCCCGGCCGCTGCCGGGTCGATCACGGGCTGGGACAGCCTGCTGCTGCCCGACGGGGCCGGCCACAGCCGCGACAAGACCACGAACGATCGCTATAGCGGCAAGGTCGATGCCCGCTATGATATGGCCGACAGTTCCTGGCTGCATCATGTGCAGGCCGGCGTGAAGTTCCAGCGTTCGACGCGCGACACGGATGAGACCAAGCTGTTCTCCGACGATCTGAACGTCGCCAATCTGGCCAGTTCCGGCCTGGTCGAGCGCAGCCTGGCCGGCATCCTGCACGGTACCTATGAATTCGGTTCCCTGATGGGCCGCGATCAGGTGATCAGCGCCATCAACAAGATGGGCACGCAGAGCTTCAACGACGACGACCAGAACGGCAATGACAAGCATAGCCGCGAAACCATCTATGCCGGCTATGCCCTGGCCGATGCCCGCTTTGGCGATGTGCAGCTGATCACCGGCGTGCGCGTGGAAAACACCCAGGTCGACAACCGCTTCTGGGTGTTCGACACCAACAGCCATTGGGGCAGCAGCGATGCCAGCTACACGCAAGTGCTGCCCAGCGCCACGGTCAACTGGCGCCCCACCGAGGATCAGGTCTATCGCGCGGCCGTCTGGACCAGCTTCTCCCGCCCCGAATATGGCTATATCAGCAGCGGCCAGTCCATCGGCCGCAATGCCGCCAATGAGATCGTGTCGATCAGCCAGGGCAACCCCGACCTGAAGCCGGCGGAATCGACCAATATCGACCTGTCGGCCGAATATTACCTGTCGGAGACCAGCATGGTGTCGGCGGGTCTGTTCTATAAGGACATCAAGAACTTCATCTTCGCCAACGGCAACGAGATCACGGCCGATACCACCCAGGGCTTCATCACCATCAGCCAGCCCAAGAACGGCCGCAAGGCCCAGATCTATGGCATGGAACTGAATCTGGTGAAGGATCTGGCCGGCGTGGCGGCTCCCTTCGACGGATTCACCGTCTATGGCAATGTCACCTGGCAGTATAGCGAAGCGGAAACGGGCCTGGACTACCGCAAGGGCAACAATATCCCGCTGATCAACGCCTCGCGCCTGATGTACAATGCCGGCCTTGGTTACCAGTATGAAGGGCTGGAACTGCTGATCTCCTACAATTACCGCTCCGCCTATATCGAAGATCTGCGCGACAACGCCATCGACAAGTGGGTCCAGCCCAACAAGAGCCTGGACTTCCATTCCCGCTACAGCTTTGAAAACGGGATGTCGATCGGCTTCGATGCCCAGAACCTGACGGACGAGTACCGTTACTATACGACCAAGGGCAAGAACCCCTCCTATCAGAAGGACTATATGGAGCCGGGCCGCACCTTCCTGGTGAAGGCGTCCTACGCTTACTGAGCCACGGTCAATCCTATGAAGGGCCGGGGGAGCGATCCCCTGGCCCTTTTTGCAGGATGGGCGTTGATACCGCCAAACAAAAACGCCCGCCGCGATCTCCTCGCGGCGGGCGTTCCATTTGGGAAAGCCGGGTTCAGCCGGCGGCGACCTCGCCCAGGACCATGGGGCCGATGGCGGGGTCGGTACGGCTGTCCTGGCCGGTCTCGATATGGCCGGCATAGCGGCGCAGGAAATCCGGGCCCGACAGCGCCGTCACCGTCAGATCATACCAATGGTCGCTGGCAACGACGGGCCAGGAGATGACCTGTTCACTGCCGCCGGCCAGTTCCACCTGACGGCTGCCGCCGCCATAAATGGCGGCCTGGGTCACTGACAGGGCGACCAGATCGCCCCCCCAGTTGCGCAGAACCAGATCAACCTGCCCCCGCACCGCACTTTCGCGCAGGGTCACTTCCAGATCGGCCGCCACGCTGCCGGCGAAATGGCGGAAGAAGCCGGCGGGACCGTGCAGCGTCAGGTCGAACAGGGTAGTGCCATCGGGCTCCCACGGCTGGGTCCGGTAATCATGGCCCGCACCCAGCGTATAGCGCCAGGGGCCCTGCCGGTCGCGGCTATCGAAAAGCTGGAACACGGCACCCGTCCGGCCCTTGTTGGCCAACAGCAGTTGCGGCCTTCCATCCACCAGTCGCAGGTCGGCCGACAGCCGATAGGGTAGGGGGCGGTAGCGGCGCTGCGGCCCTTCCTGCGCCGTCGGCGCCTGTTTTTCCGGGATGGTCAGGCCCGGCGCCTCGGCCGAAATGCGGACACGCTGCATGTAATCGGTCGTGTCCGGCAATACCAGTCCGCGCCAATCACGGTTGGGGTTGGCGAAATCAAAGGCCGAGGTCAGGTCGCCACAGACGGAACGGCGCCAATCGCTGATATTCTTCTCCCGCACGCCGAACCGCGCCTCGATGAAGCGCAGGACGGAGGTATGGTCAAACAGTTCCGAACAGACATAGCCGCCCCGGCTCCAGGGCGACACGATCAGGGCGGGCACCCGGATGCCCAGGCCCACGGGATGCGTGCCCTTGTTGGGATGGCGCGGATTGCCGTCATCGGGATAATGCTTGCCCTCACCCGCCACGGGCACGGTCGAATGCCCGTCCTGCGGGAACAAGGGCGGGCGCGGCGGGGGCAGATGGTCGAAGAAGCCACCCGCCTCGTCATAATTAATGATGAAGACGGTCTTGGCGAAGACGTCCGGATGGTCGACCAGCGCCTCGATCAGCTTGGCGCAGACATGCTCGCCCTTGGCCGGTTCGGCGGCGGGATGTTCGGACAGGTCCGTCGCCGTGACGATCAGCGATACCTGCGGCAGCTTGCCAGCGGCGATGTCGGCGCGGAACGCTTCCACCAGTTGCTGCCCGTCAGACCGGGTGCGGTCCGGCCCCGTCTTATGCTCCGACACCCAGGACCGGCCGCGCGTGTAAAGCGGAGAATCCTTCGGGGCCGGGCGGAAGGGCTTGAACACCGAAATGACGTTGTCGCCGAAATTGTCGTATTCCTGATAGACCTTCCAGTCGATGCCCGCCGCTTCCAGCCGTTCCGGATATGTGGTCCAGGTCAGCGGGCCCTTGGACAGGGGCTTGTCCGTCGTCTGATCGGCGCTCGGCGTCTCATCCTCTCCGTAATTGCTCATCACCGGGTCGCCGCCCACCTTGCCGCCGCCATTGCAGCCCGTCATCAGGTGCAGGCGGTTGGGATAGGTCTGGGTCAGGGTCGAACAATGATACTGGTCCAGGATGGTGAAGGCGTTGGCCAGCGCGTGGTAATAGGGCAGGTCGGCGGCCGTGTAATGAACCATGCGCTTGTGCAGTTCCCGGCTGGCGCCCCATTTGTCGTACCGGCCACCATTGACGATGGTGATGGCCGCCTGATGGCCCTGGTCCGATCCGTCCACCGTATAGGCATTGGTGCGGCGGCTGTCGCCATGGAAGGGCATGACATGGCCGTCGGCATGCTGGTCGCTGGGCTGCTG
Organism: Niveispirillum sp. FG148; assembly: GCF_057809655.1. Lineage (NCBI taxonomy): Bacteria > Pseudomonadati > Pseudomonadota > Alphaproteobacteria > Rhodospirillales > Azospirillaceae > Niveispirillum > Niveispirillum sp. FG148. Next base: position 5,728 of record NZ_JBMDKJ010000034.1, on the reverse strand, counting down.
CCAGACGCTGCGCCCGCCGGGCAGACGCAGGGCCCGCGGATCGCCAAACCCGCGCACCCCGTTCAGCGTGCCGAAATAATGGTCGAAGGACCGGTTCTCCTGCATGAAGATGACGATGTGCTCGACATCGCGGATCGTGCCCGTCCGGTTGTTGGCCGGGATTTCCATTGCCTTCAGGATGCTGGCGGGCAGCAGCCCGGCCGCGGCACCCGCCGCCGTCAAACCGAAGAACCGCCGCCGCGTGCTGCGCGTCACCATGATCTCTGCGCTCCCGTTGAAATCTCAGCTGGACTATACCAGATTGGATTTTACAGCTTCGCGACGTTTCCATGACAGAAGGATGCGCAGGCTTGACGCCGCCCCCCTTTCGCGGGTGATCTGCGACAGTCGGCCACGCGGGCCGGCGGGGTGGAAACGACGGGAAGATCGATGGCGACGAGTGGGGCGAAGCCCTGGTGGCGGGAAGCGGCACCGGCCAACAACCAGCTGCAATATCTGGAGCTGCGCGACCGGATCGCCGCCCAGATCCAGGCGGGCGTGCTGGGCACCGGCGACCGGCTGCCATCGGAACGGCAGCTGGAGGATGGGCTGGGATCCGCCCGCGGCACCGTGCGCGAGGCGCTGTTCCAGCTGGAGGCGGAGGGGCTGATCTATCGCCGCGACCGCAGCGGCTGGTACGTCTCCCCGCCGCCCGTCCTTTACGATCCCACCCGGTCGGAAGGCTTCATGGCCTATGTCACGGCGCAGGGGCGGCGACCGGAGACGGAGACGCTGTCGAAACGGCTGGTTCCGGCGACCGAGGCCGTGGCCGCCATCTTCGGCGTGGCCGAGGGCACGCCGCTTTACGATATAAGCCGCCTGCGCAGCATCGACGGGCGGTCGGTGCTGGTGGAACGCATCCATGTCAGTCCCGACCTAGCGCCGGGCCTGATCGACCATTCGCTGGACGGGTCGCTGACGGCCGTGCTGAAGAACGCCTATGGGGTCGTGGCCGCGCGTAACCGCATGGCCATGAAGCCCTGCGCCATCCTGGGCGATAATGCCGAAACGCTGCGCGTGCGTTCCGGCTCTCCCGGTCTGTCCGTCATCCGCACCAGCTTTGATCCTGCCGGCCGCGTCGTGGAATATGACGAGGAATGCTGGCGCCACGACGCCGTCATCGTCTCCGTCGATATAAGGGTTACCCCACCGGCCCCCTGAGCGAGCGGGACGGCGGCCATCACGAACGCAGCCGCGCCACCATCCACAACACCGGACGCAGCAGCAGGTAAAGCGGCTCCAGCGCAGGTGGCAGGGGCAGCACGGCCCGCTCTGCCGGGGAAGCCGTCAGCAGCCGGGCCAGACTGTCCCGCCGACGCGGATGCTGCTTGGCCGCCAGCAACAGGTGCTGCAACTGCCAGACGCGCAGTTCCTGGGCCAGGGTTGCTCGCCGCCGCCTCTCCGGCGCGCGCGTGAACTCCCGGCGGAAGCAGGCCAGCAGCCGGCCCGTCCAGCGGGTTTCCCGCGCTGCTGCCGTCAGGGCAGGCACATCCCGCCCGTCCAGTTCCGCCGCCAGGGTCAGGCTGGCGGCAACAGCGGCCAGCACATCCTGTCGGCGGGCCTGGTCCAGGGCGGCCGCCACCAGGGTCTCCGCCTCCGGCCTGGCCAGGATAAGGCGAAAATCCTGCAGCCATTTGAGCTTGCAGCAGCCATGGCGGGCGGCATGGGTCGCCAGATAGACCAGCTCAACCACCGGATGGAGAACGGGGATCTCCGTGTCCATCAGCAGACGCGTCTGGCGCTGCGGCCAGACCAGATCAGGGTCCAGCGGTGCCAGCGCATCGACACGGGCCCATCGCCAATGCACCTCCAGGAATGTTCCCGTCTGCAGGTTCCGGTATGAAAGATTATATTCCCGCCGTCTCTGATAGGGGCTCATTTGCCGGATGAACGCAGCCCCCCAGGCGTCGGCATGGCTGTAACCCAGCCCGGTCAGCACCTCGTGGACGGCCAGCAGGTCCTGTTCGCGGACCAGAATATCCAGATCCAGGCAGTCGCGCCGCAGGGGATCGCCCTGGAGATGGAACGACAGGGCGGGCCCCTTCAAGGCCAGCCAGGGCAATTGCGCCTGGGCGAAGGCCTTGGCCAAGCGGCAAAGGTCGAAAGTCAGACGCATGCCGGCCAGCGTCCACCGGCGTTGCTGGTCCGTCAGGGCGGACCGGAGAGCGTCCGCCAACGGCCCCATATCTCCCCGCAAGGCTGCCGACAGGGTCAACACCATGCCGTGGTGTCGTGCGGCGTCCACCACGTCCTGCACCGTGACGCCTGGCGGCAATGAGGTGAGTGACCGGACACCGGCCGGGTGCGTCAAATCGACCAGCGCATGCAGGGGGGGAGGAAGGGTGAACAACAAGGTTTTCCAGAAAATACCAACCAAGCTTTCAACTATAGGGGTAATCGCTGGCAGCACACAGTCCCATTCTGCCGCCCTGTGCGTCCCGCCGCTGCCCGGCCGGCAGGGCGGCAAGCCTGTGCTGCTATGGCAGGGGCGTGATGGCCCCGTTGGTCAGGTCGATACGGAAATGCGCATCCGGCAGGCCGGCCTGCAGCCGTCCAACGATATCCAGCAGCAGTGCCAGCCTTACCCGCAGGGCCGCCGGGACCAGGCCAGGGCTCGGGGCCGCCGTCAGGTCGGCCAGCAACCGGCGGTAATCCTGCCGCCGCTCCTCCGGAATGTCGGGCAGGGCCAGGCTGCCAGCGCTCAGCAACCGGTGGAGATCGACGGCCAGATCCAGGCCTGTCCAGTTTCCGCCCGGTGCCGGGGACAGGCCTGCCATCCGACGCAGGCCCGCCGCATCGGCCGACAGCAATGCATCGCGCAGGTCGGCCGGCCAATCCTGTGGCAGGAAGCGGCGGCGGGCCAGCTGGGTCAGGTGCCAGCGGGTGAAGCCGGCATAGTCGCGGCTGTCCAGCATGCGGATATCCCAGGCGTCCGCCCTGGCGGCGCGCAGCCGCTGCCATTCCCGGCGGTACAGCGGGAAAAGGCTGTCAAAGCCCGGGACATTGGTCAGGCGCGGCGTCTCCACCTCCACCGTGCCGGCCGACAGCGTCAGCAGCTTGTAGGCCGGGACATAGGCCGCCAGGGACGGCGCCTGGACATTGACCAGGAAGGAACCGTCCGCACCCTGCCATCGGGCCGTGTCATTGTAATGCATGTGGCCGCCGACATGCAGGCGCAGCCCGGCCTTGGACAGGGCCCGCGCCACCTTGACATCCGGCATACGCGACAATTGCAGGGCGTCGCCCCCGAACAGGTGGGCCAGATCGTCACTGGCGCCGTTATTGGTATCAATGGCGGGGAAATGGCTGAAGGCCAACAGCACCTTCCCCTGGGCCTTGGCCCGCTTCACCACATCGGCGATCCAGGGCAACAAATGCGGCTTCAGTTCCTCCATCCGGTTGAAGCCCGCGCCCCCCGATCCTTCGAAGCCGCCGCCGGGCAGCGGCTCGTAAAGATTGGCATCAATGGCCAGCAGCCAAAGGCCCGCGACGGGTTCCACCAGATAGGAGGCGTCGGGGATCAGACGGCAGTCGCTGCGGGTACCGCAAAAGCGGTATTGCCGCTTCTCCACGCCGGCATAGGCACTGGCCAGCGTGGGATCGAAGGGCAGGGCGGGCTGGTAGAAGGGGGTTTCCCAATAGAGGTCGCCCGGCCGGGGCGCGAAACCATAATCGGCGAAATCGCGCAGAATGGTGTCATAGCCGGCACTGGCAATGTCGGGTGTGCAGATGGTGCCCGCCTCGGGCTTGCCGCCGATGGGGCAGGGGGGCGTGCCGGGGCTGTAGACCGCTTGTGGCATGCCGTCCGGCCCCATGAAATCGGGCTTGCCGGCCGGCGTCTCACGCGGACGGACCGGATCGTGGTTGCCGTTGGTCAGGAAGAAACGCAGCCCGTGCCGGGTCTCATATTCCGCCAGCACCTGCCGCAACCCGCGCAGATGCACGGGCTGCCCGTCGTCGCTGAAATCGCCATTCAGCACGATCAGCCGCACCCCGCGCCGTACGGCATCATCCAGGGCCGCACGGAAGGCGAAGGCATTTTCGTTGAACAGGCGCGTGGAACTTAGCTGCGCCGCCATGGTGCGGATGGTGACCGGCGGACCGCCCGCCGGGTTGGGAACACCGGCAAAACCGGTGCCCGTAAACTGTCCATGCACGTCATGAAAATGAACGTCCGGCATGAAGGCAACGCGGTAATCCTCCGCCCGCGCGGCGGGTGCCGCCAAACCCAGCATCAGGGCGGCCAGCAGCATCCAAGATTTCATGATCCTCATTCCACAGGCTGCCCCGCACAGGCGTCACCCGTCCGTCGCGTGTTGCACAGGGTGACGGCCCCGCCGGGCAGGCGCACCTGATAATCGCCCAACCGTGCGTCGGGCCAGAAATAATCGGTGGACACATATTGCGCCCCGCCGGCCAGGGCCGTGTCACGCCGGGTGGCATCCTTCGCCCGCGCCTCGCTGGTATCGGCATCTGCGCGGGTGCGCACGATATAGCCGGCCCCCACGGCCGCCGCGATGCGCGCTGCCTGGTCGATGGGATCATTCAGGGTCAGATAGGCGGCGGCGGGACTGTCCTCATCGGTATTGATGAACATGACCCGGCCTTCCAGCGAGCGGCGATGACCGCGATAGACGGCCACCACCTCCGGCCCCTCATCCAGGGCGAACCAGATACGGCCCCGCGCCTGGGCCAGGGTCGGCCAGTTGCCGGCGCGCGCGGCATCCCGCAGGGTCGGGTGGTGCCCCTGTACCTCGTCCGGCGTGATCAGCGTGGCCGGCGGCAGCACCGACCGCACCTCCCGATCAAAACCATCAAAGGCGGTTTCATCGAAGGGCAAGGCATCGGTGCCGCCCGGCATCGGCGACTTGCCCTGCTTGGCATTGATCATGATCAGCAGCGGCGTGTGACCAGGATGGGCATCGGACCAGCGCCGGATTTCCGTCAGGCATTGCATGAACAGAAGGCAATGGCTGTGGGGATCGATATCGGTGACGTGGAAAACCTTCAACCCCGGCTTGGCCAAGGTCTCCACGAACCCGGGCTCCAGCGGCACACCAGCCAGCGCCGGGCCCTTGGGGGCGATGTAACGGCCGCCTGCCGGGTCGTGATAGACGTCAATTTCCAGCTTGCGCACACCGGCGTCCAACTGTTCGGTCAGGCTGCGGTGGCCATAATCCAGGTGCGCGGCGGCCCGTGGATCATGGGCCGCCAGCATCGCCTTTTCGGCCGGCGACAGCGCCATCTTGTAGCTGTTATGGGTGCCGACGGTCAGGATGTCGTTCATGCGCAAGGTCGCATCCATCCAGGCCCGGCAATCCGGACCCGGGCAGGGCGCAGCCGCAGCGGCGGTCAAGGGTGACAACAGCGCAAGCCCCAACAGGCCGGCTTTCAGCAAGGAACGCATCGCAAATCCCGTCATCCGTCCCGCATACCGTCTTTCGCCTTATTGGTGAAGCCGTCGAAAGACTGTAAGCCTTTGGTTTGTCTTGCGGCGCCGATGGAGCGATTGCTTTCGGCATGGCCGCGACGAAGGCGGCATGAAACAGGATTTCCGTGACAGTTCCGTGATCAGCCATTCGGTTTACGGGCCGGCGGCGCCTTTCCTGCCCAGGACTGGCATTCCAATTTGGCGGCAGATTCACGCTGAAGTGCGACGGGGTTGAACATCCTGTTATCCTGTTCGCTC
>NZ_JBMDKJ010000033.1:0-68407 GCF_057809655.1 Niveispirillum sp. FG148 | reverse complement strand
AAGCGGGCCAGGAGATCATCGTAGACACGGATCTCCTCCTCACTGCGGCCCAGTGTGCCGAGGGCAACTCCCTTGTTCCGAAGCACCTTGGCGACCTGTTCCCGGATCGCGGGCTCGGTTGCGGTGCCAAACCGCGAAACCACATCTTCATAGCCGGCGATCTCTTCCTCGCGACGGCCCATGGTGCCGAGCGTATAGGCCTTGCCGAAAAGGGCAGATACCAGTTCCGTTCGCGTATCTGCTGTCGTCGGACGGGGCAGCAGGTCAATAGCCCTTGAGCAGCTGTTCAAGGAATCGTCAAGCTGACCAAGCTCGCGTTCGGCGACAGCGGCCCGAAGCCAGGCCTTGGCTTGCTTCAAACCATCCGGGCCGGCGGCACCGATGGCCCGGCGCGCGCAGAACAGGGCGCCGGCCGGGTCTGCGGGCTTGGTCTCATATAAGGAATCGTTGGCACTCTTCATCCAGAAGTCGAAGCCGGGATCGGGTGACGGCGCCCCTTTTACGCCCTTATCGTCTTTCGGCGTATAATCCAGGGCCGACTCCGGATTTGCGTCTGGATTGGTTGACCGCTGATGGTCACGCAGGAAGCCGGCAAGATGCTTCTCCAGAATATCATCGAAGTCGTCGATACCCGAATAGGCCTTGAAGAGATATTTCCGACCACTTTCAATTTTCGCTTTGAAATCCAGAACCTTCTGTAACTGCTGCCCTGGATCCTTCAATTGAGCGTCATCGACCTTCTTGAAGAAGAGCATAATGTTGCGGATCTTTCCCTCTTCATAGAGTTTTTCCGCGACATGCCACTCCTCTTCTGTGCCGGACGTATAGTCCGGCCCGCTGGACGTGCCCCAACGGTTATGCAGCACGAAGACCGCGAAGTCGCATTGGCGCAAGTCCTCGTTGATCAATTCCTGTGGCCGACCGGCGCTGGGCAGCGTCTCCTCCCAGCCGACAGGGTGATAGAGCGCGCCGTTGGGCTCCGCATGCTTCTCCGTGAAGGAAAGAAGCCGCGTCCGGAAGCGCTCACGTTCCTGTTCCAGCCCACCCGGCGAGGCAATGAAAATACGATACTGCGTCAAAGTGCGGGGCACGGTTAAACCTCATATGCCGCCCGCATGTTGGGCAGGAATGGATGGAGCCATCATCATCCAAGAGGATAAGGCCTTGGCATATTTCCTGTAAAGATGGTGATATCTAGTGGATTGTTCACCAATATTGAGGTGGCGTCACCCATCGGACGTGGCTGCCCCCACCCGCCATCCCCCCTGGCGGCACCCAGGCCTTGGTGATACATGCGAAGGCATCCGCCCCGTCGCCGTCACCCCGCGGGAACCCGCATGCAGCCGACATCGTCGCCCTCGCCCCAAACCACCTCCCACCCCGCCGAGGAGGATTGGAGCCTGATCGGGCGGCTGGCCCCGCCGGGATTGCGGGTGGAGACGGTGGCGCGCACTGATCTGCTGGCGCGCATGCTGGGGCCGGCGGCCTCGCCGCTGCTGCTGGTCATTTCCCCACCCGGCTTCGGCAAGACCACGCTGCTGACCCAGTTGTGGCAGACCCTGCGCCAGGGCCCGGACAGTGCGGCGGCCTGGCTGACCCTGGACGAGGATGACAGCGAGGTGACGCGCTTTGTCGCCCATCTGATCCTGGCCGTGGCCCAGGCGGGGCTGGAACTGGGGTCCCTGCCGCGCGTGGCCGAACAGCAGCTGTCCCAGGCCGACACCGACACCACGCTGTTGAGCCTGCTGCATTTCATCCAGCGCGCGCCACGGCGCCTGACCCTGATCCTGGACGATCTGCACCGGGTGAAATCGGCCGATGTCGACCGGGTGCTGGAACGGCTGGTGCGCCAGGCCGGCCCGCATTTCAATCTGGTGATCAGCGGGCGGGAACGGCCGCGCATCGCCATGGCGGGGATGGAGGCGCGCGGCCTGGTCACCAGCCTGGAGGCGGCCGACCTGCGCCTGACGGCAGCCCAGATGGTGGCCCTGTTCCCGGCAGATCTGGCCCCGGCGGACCTTGAATTGCTGCATGCGCGGACGGAAGGCTGGCCCGTCGCCATCCAGCTGGCCAAGCTGTGGCTGGAACGGGGCGGCGACCGGCGGCAGCTGATCTCCGGATTTTCCGGCCGCACGGTGGAGGTGGCGCGGTACCTGCTGGAACAGGTGCTGGGCGATCTGGAACCGGAACTGGCGGATTTCCTGGTGGAGACCGCCATCCTGGAACGGTTCGACGGCGATCTGGCCGATGCCGTGCGCGGGCGGGACGACAGCCACGCCCTGCTGGCCCGTCTGGCCCGGCTGGATGCACTGCTGGTGCCGCTGGATGGCGGGCGGGAATGGTTCCGGTATCACCATATGTTCGCCGATTACCTGCGCCAGCGGCTGTTGCAGCGCGGGTCGGGCGGCATGAACGCGCTGCACCGCCGTGCCGCCCGCCATCTGGCGGCCCAGGGCCAGACGCTGGACGCCGTGCGCCACGCGCAGAAGGGTGGCGATCTGGCCCAGGCCATCGATCTGGTGGCCGCGGCCGGCGGCTGGCGCATCATCCTGGGCGGCGGCATCGGCTTTGCCCGCAACCTGCTGACCAATTTCAGCGATGATGTCGTGCAGACCTCCCCCGTCCTGCTGCTGACCCAGGGCTATCTGCATATGAAGCTGGGCGACCTGGAACAGGCGCGCCGGCTGGTGGATCAGGCGGCCATCCTGGGCGGCGACGATACAAGACATGATCAGCGCGTCGTGGAGGCGCTGTTGCGCACCTATGCCGATCAGGTGGACGATCCGGCCTGGCGCGCCGCCCTGACGGCCGATATCGCCGCCTTGCCGGCGGGCGACGCCCTGGGCCGCGCCACGCTGCGCGCCGCCGCCGCGGTGGCCGATCTGGGCACCGCCGATTTCGCCATGGCCGAACGCGAAAGCCGGCGGGGCCGGGCGGAGATGCAGGCCGCCGGGTCCGTCCTGGGGGCGACATATTTCGCCTTCCATCTGGCGCAGAGCCATTTCTACCGCGGCCAGGTGGGCGAGGCGGAGCGCATCCTGCGCGATGCCATGGTGACGGCCGAGGCCTATTACGGCGCCGACAGCGCGCTGCGCGCCATCGGTTCCTGCCTGCTGGGCCATATCCAGTATTGGCGCAATGATCTGCCCGAAGCGCAGGGCTGGATCACGGCGGCGCTGGACGCCATCGAGACGCATGATGGCTGGATGGATGTCTATGCCGTGGCCTATCGCACGGCCATGGCCCTGGATTTAACGCAAGGTCGTCGGGCGGCGGCCCAGGCCGTGCTGGACCATGCCGAGGCGAATGCCGGCAAGCGCGGCCTGTCCGGCCTGTCGGCACTGGCCGCCGCCTGGAAGCTGGATCTGCTGCTGTCGGTGGGGGCGGGGGAGGAGGCGGATGCCTGGGTGCGTCAGGCCCGGCTGGAGGAAAAGCAGCGCCGCGCCCAGGCACCCGGCGACTGGCGCCTGTCCATGGCGCTGGGCACGGCGCTGGCGCAATGGCATCTGGCGGCGGGCCGGGCGGCAGCGGCGCTGAAATTCCTGCCCGGTCTGCGCACCGCCTGCGCCGCGCGGGACCGACGGTTTGACCAGGCCCGCCTGGACGTGCTGATCGCGGCCGCCTGTCAGCAGCGCGGCGACCAGGGGGAGGCGGCGGGCCATCTGTCCAATGCCCTGGACCTGATCGTGGCGGAACGGCTGCCGCGTCTGCTGCTGGACCTGGCGGTGCCCATGGAGCCGCTGCTGCAACTGGGTCTGGCGGGGGCCGCGGGGGCGGGGGACGGGCGGGCGGAACTGCTGTCCGGCCTGCTGGACAGCCCGGCGGCAGAAGAGGGCGCGACCGGCGCCGATGGCATGAGCGCGCGCGAACTGGCCGTGCTGCAGCAGCTTTGCCAGGGCCATTCCAACAAGCTGATCAGCTGGCATCTGGGCCTATCGGAGAATACCGTGAAATTCCATCTGAAGCGCATCTTCGCCAAGCTGGACGTCACCTCGCGCGCCGATGCCATCGCCGCCGCGACCCAGCGCGGGCTGGTCCGGGGCTGACAGCCACCGACCCGGCATCGCCCTTTCCCGACCCGTTCCTGCTACCCATCACCATCCCCGACCCTACCCCCGGCCCCTGTCGCTGGCCGGGCGACCCTTCGTCATCATCGGCATCAGGAACCCAATCAGCAGGGAGCGGCGCGATGCGCATAGGGGTGGATGTCGGGGGCACGAATACCGACGCCGTGATCATTCACGAAGGCAAGGTGATCGCGGCCCTGAAGACGCCGACCACGGATGATGTCGGCACGGGCGTGGTGCTGGCCATCCGCGGCGTGCTGGCCCAGGCTGCCGTGCCGCCGGGCGCCATCACCCAGGTCACCATCGGCACCACCCATTTCACCAACGCCTTCATCGAACGGCGGCGGTTGATGGAGGTGGCGGTGCTGCGCCTGTCGCTGCCGTCCAACACCTCTGTCCGGCCCATGATCGACTGGCCGTCGGACCTGACCGCGGTCATCGGCAATCATATCTATTGGGCCCATGGCGGCTATGAATTTGACGGGCGGGAAATCGCCCCCTTCGATGCGGGCGAAATCGAGGATGCTGCCCGCGATATCCAGCGCAAGGGCCTGCGCCATGTCGCCATTTCCTGCGCCTTCTCCCCCATCAATGACGCGATGGAACAGAAGGCGGCCGCCATCCTGCGCGACCTGATCCCCGATGTGCATATCACCCTGTCCAGCGAGGTCGGCCGCATGGGCATTATTGAGCGGGAAAATGCCGCCATCATGAATGCGGCGCTCTCTTCCATGTCGGGCCATGTGGTGGGGGCCTTCCGCTCGGCCCTGCAGAAACTGTCGATTTCCTGCCCCTTCTATATCAGCCAGAATGACGGGACCATCATGGCGGCCGACCATGTGGAACGGTTCCCCGTGCTGACCTTCGCCTCGGGTCTGACCAATTCCATGCGCGGGGCTGCCTGGCTGTCGGGGCTGCAGGATGCCATCGTCGTCGATATTGGCGGCACCACCACCGATGTCGGCGTGCTGGCCCATGGCTATCCGCGCGAAACCTCCATGGCCATCGATGTCGGCGGGGTGCGCACCAATTTCCGCATGCCCGACCTTCATTCCATCGGCCTGGGCGGCGGCAGTCTGGTCGTGCGCCAGCCGGACGGGTCCGTGACCGTCGGCCCGCGCAGCGTCGGCTATGACCTGATCACCAAGGGTCTGGTGTTTGGCGGCGACATCCTGACCGCCACCGACATCGCCGTGGCCGCCGGCCGGCCCGACATCGGCAATGCGTCCGCCGTCGCCGGGCTGGACCGGGCCCTGGTCGGCCAGGCCGTGGATGTGATCCACGCCATGGTGGAGGCCGCCATCGACCGCATGAAGACCAGCGCCACGGCCGTGCCCGTCATCCTGGTGGGGGGCGGCGGCGTGCTGGTGTCGCGCCCGCTGGCCGGGGTGTCGGAGCTGCACATCCCCGAACATGCCGGTGTGGCCAACGCCATCGGTGCCGCCATGGCCCAGGTGGGCGGGGAGGCCGACCGCATCCATTTCTATGACCGCGTAGGCCGTGACGCCGCCTTGGAAAGTGCCAAGGCCGAAGCGGTGGACGCCGCCGTCAGTGCCGGCGCCGATCCGGCCACGGTGCGGGTGATGGAGGTGGAAGAAACCCCCGTCGCCTACATGCCCGGCAACGCCATGCGCGTGCGCGCCAAGGCCGTGGGCGAACTGGCGACGGGGGCGGGGTGAGGGGGAGACATCTGCTGATTTTATCCGTCATCCCGGCGAAAGCCGGGACCCAGGGGCCAGGCGCCCGACCTCTCAGCAGCTTTGATCGACGCAGCGTCGACGGTTGCCCCTGTGGCCCCTGGGTCCCGGCTTTCGCCGGGATGACGGGAGAAGAGAGCACGTCCCCCCACCCCCCAACCCTCCGCACAGCACAGCGCCGCCCCCTTCAGGAGCAAACCATGCAGATCACCATCAACGACCTGATCGATTTCACCCGCGGTGCGGCCTTTCTGGGCACGGGCGGGGGTGGGGACCCCTATGTCGGTCGCCTGCTGCTGAAGCAGGAAATGGAAAACGGCCGTACCATCACCATCGTCAAACCGGCGGAGGTGGCCGACGACGCCCTGGTCATCCCCATCGCCGCCATCGGCGCCCCGTCGGTGATGCTGGAACGCGCGCCCAAGATCGAGGCGCTGGAAACGGCGCTGGCCAAGCTGGAAGGGTTGCTGGGTCGCAAGGCCGATGCCCTGACCTGCATCGAAAGCGGCGGCATCAATGCCACCCTGCCGCTGATCCTGGCCGCGCGCACGGGTCTGCCCATTGTCGATGCCGATGGCATGGGCCGGGCCTTTCCCGAATTGCAGATGGTGACCTTCAACATCTATGGGCTGAAGGCCTCGCCCTTCGTCATGACCAATGACCGCTGTGAAAGCGTGACGTTCGAGGTGGAAAGCAACCATTTCGCCGAACAGCTGGCCCGGTCCACCGTCATGGCCATGGCCGGCGCCGCGCATCTGGCCATTTACCCGATGTCAGGGGCGGACCTGAAGGCGGCGGGCGTGCCGGGCACCCTGACCTTGGCGCTGGATATCGGCCGGGCCATTGCCGAGGCGCGGCGCGGCCGGGCCGACCCGGTGCAGGGGCTGCTGGATTTCCTGCGCACCATGCCCGAACCGCGCCATGCCAGCGTGCTGGCCGAAGGCAAGGTGGTGGACATCAAGCGGGAGACGCGCGACGGCTTCAATTTCGGCCGGGTGCTGGTGCAGCCCTTCGGCGATCCGGACGGGGTGCCGACGGAGATCGTCTTCCGCAACGAATATCTGACGGTCAAGCGCGGGGACGATTTCCTGTGCATGGTGCCAGACCTTGTCTGCGTGCTGGACGCGGAATCGGCCGAACCCATCACCACTGAAACCCTGAAATACGGGGCGCGGGTCAAGGTGGTGGGCGTCAGCGTGCCGCCCGTCATGCGCACGGATGCGGCGCTCGCCACCTTCGGCCCCCGCGCGTTTGGCATCGACAGCGACTATCTGCCGATCGAGGGGTTGGTGGGGTGAGGGGTGAGGGGTGAGGGCTTAAGTTTAAGGTGAAATGTCCCTTTCCCGTCATCCCGGCGAAAGCCGGGACCCAGGGGCCCAAAGCCCGACCTTTCCGCCGCTTTGATCCACGCTGCGGTGAGGTTTGATCTTGTGGCCCCTGGGTCCCGGCTTTCGCCGGGATGACGGGGAAGGGATAGCAGGGAACACCCACCCACCCGTCGCTACCCGTCAGGGGGCCGGGCACTACCCACCCCCCGCTTTGACGGTGGGGCGGATGTTTCGGGAAGATGACACTGGATAGCGGCAAAGTTCAGACGCCTGCCGGACACCACACGTCAAGATGTGGATTGGCCCTGACACCAAAGCCGCCAAACAAACTGAACAGAGCATGGGGATGCACATGGGACGGTTTCAAATGCAGCGGCGCCTGATGCAGCGCGTACTCACCGGCTCGCTGGCCGGCCTGGCCCTGGTGGTGCCGGCCATGGCCGAGGACGGGCTGGTGCTGGAAGAAATCATCGTGACGGCACAGAAGCGGGCGGAGAAGCTGCAGGAGGTGCCGGTTTCCGTCACCGCCTTCTCCGCCGCCGCCATCGAGGATGCGGGCATCAAGACGGCCGAGGATTTCATCTCGCTGTCGCCCAATATCCGCATGGTGCAGTCCTTCACGGTCGGCAACAGCTTCGTCACCGTGCGCGGCATCTCCCAGATCAACAATAACGACCCGTCGGTGGCGGTCGTGGTTGACGGCGTGCCGCAGGCCAACCAGAAGCAGCTGACCCAGCAATTCTTCGATATCGAACGGATCGAAGTGCTGAAGGGCCCGCAGGGCGCGCTCTATGGCCGCAACTCCATCGGCGGTGCCATCAACATCATCACCCGCCAGCCCAAGGACAAGATGGAGGGCTCGGCGGAGATCGGTTACGGCAATGGCGACACCTGGTCGGCCACGGCCGCCGTGGGTGGCCCCATCGTGCAGGACAAGCTGCTGTTCCGCGCTGCCGCCAGCTATCAGAACAGCGACGGCTTCATCAACAATGTCTTCCTGAACAAGAAGGCCGATGCCTACGAGGACAAGACGGGCCGCCTGCAGGCCACCTGGCTTGCCACGGAAAACATCTCCGTCGATGCCCGCGCGTCCCTGTCGCGCACCGATGGCGGCGCCGTGCTCTATAGCCAGTTCGGCACGACGGGCCTGTCGAACGCCACCTATATCAAGCCGAACGAGAATGTCCTGGGCGAAAGCTCCCGCGACATGGACGATTTCTCGCTGAAGATCGACTGGGATTTCGGCCCCGCGGCCCTGACCGCCATCACCGCCTACAGCACGGTGACGGAAAGCTATCGCGGCGATCTGGACTTCTCCTCGGCCAAGGTGCTGGGCCAGGGCCAGGATCTGGACGTCGACATGCTGAGCCAGGAGGTTCGCCTGACCTCCCCCAGCGACCAGCCCTTCCGCTGGATCACCGGCGCCTATTACCTGCACACCAACCGCGACCTGAAGACCACCGTCTTCCTGGACAATAACGGCACCATCGCCGGCTTCACCCCGCTGCTGGTGTTCGGCGATGAAAGCAATTCCAACGACGCCTATGCCATTTTCGGCCAGGGCGCCTTTGATCTGACGGAAAAGCTGGAATTGTCGGCGGCCCTGCGTTTTGACGCCGATGACCGCGAACAGACCGACCTTTTGCGCAACAAGGCCGTGCGCGACAAGGTCTTCACCAAGTGGCAGCCGAAATTCACCGCCAAGTACAAGTGGACCGACGCGGTGATGACCTACGCGACATATTCGACCGGCTTCCGGTCCGGCGGCTTCAACGCGCCCACGGTCACGCCCGCCATCTTCGCCAAGGAAACCACGACCAATTACGAGGCCGGGTTCAAGGCGACGCTGGCCGATGGCCGTCTGGTGCTGAACGGCTCCGCCTTCCATACCAAGCTGAAGAACGCGCAGATCTTCAAGGTCGATCTGGTGGCCGGTGCGCAGATCATCGACAATGTGCGCAGCGCCAATCTGAACGGCCTGGAACTGGAAGCGCAGGCGCGTCTGGCCCGCGGCTGGGACCTGTTCGGCGGCCTGGGCGTGACCGACAGCGAAATCAAGAATTTCGACGGCAGCAAGTCCTATATCGGCAACCAGTTGCCGAACAACACCAAGTTCACGCTGAATGCCGGCAGCCAGTACAAGTTTGACATCACGGACGAGGTCGAGGGCATGTTGCGCTTCGACATCGATCACCGCGGCAAGCAGTATTATACGGCCGACAATATCGACTATCGCAAGTCGATCACGCTGGTCGACCTGCGCGCCGGCGTCAATTACCAGAACTGGTCGCTGACGGCCTATGTCAAGAACCTGACCGACAAGCAGTATTTCAGCGAATATGCCGATGCCAAATGGTCCGGCTCGGCCACCGGCCAGGATCTGGGCCAGCTTTCGCGTCCCCGCACCTATGGCGTCACGGCCAAGGCGCGGTTCTGATTTGGGTTACCCCTCAGACTGCTGAACTGCACCCCCGCCCGGCAACGGGCGGGGGTTTTTTTGCCCGACAGCCTATGCCAGAACCGACCGGTCGATCTCCGCGATGCTGCTGGTGCCGGTCAGGGCCATGGCGACGCGCATTTCCTTGGCGAACAATTCCAGCAATTGCGCCACGCCCGCCTCTCCGCCTGCCGCCAGGGCATAGAGCCAGGCGCGGCCCAGCAGCACGCCCTTTGCCCCCAGCGCCAGCATGCGCACCACGTCCAGGCCGGACCGCACGCCGCCATCGGCCAGCACGGTCAGCCGGTCGCCCACGGCATCGGCGATGGCGGGAAGGGCGCGGGCGGATGACATGACCCCGTCCAGCTGCCGTCCGCCATGGTTGGAGACGACAATGCCGTCTGCCCCGATATCGGCGGCGGCGCGGGCATCGTCAGGGTCCAGGATGCCTTTGATAATCAAGGGCCCGTCCCAGCCCTGGCGGATCCAGTCCAGATCGGCCCAGCAGATGGACGGATCGAAATTGGCCCCCAGCCAGCCCATATAATCATTCATGCCGCTTTTGGCGCCCAGCACCGGTTCCAGGTTGCCCAGCTTGTGCGGGCGCCCCAGCAGGCCGACATCCCAGGCCCAGCCGGGATGGGTCATGGCCTGCCACACCCGGCGCAGCGGCGCATGGGGGCCGGACATGCCGGAATGGGCATCACGATACCGCGCACCGGGCACGGGCATGTCGACCGTGAAGACCAGGGCCTTGGCGCCTTGCGCCTTGGCTGTGGCCAGCAGGTCGCGCATGAAACCCCGGTCGCGGATGACATACAGCTGGAACCAGAGCGGCCCGTCGGTCCCCGCCGCCACTTCGGTCAGCGAACAGAGCGAGACGGTGGACAGGGTGAAGGGCAGGCCGGCCTTGTTGGCGGCGCGGGCGGCCTGCACCTCTCCCCGTCGCCGGTACATGCCGGAAATGCCCACAGGTCCCAGGGCGACGGGCATGCTGAAATCCTGCCCGAACAGGCGCGTACCCAGGCTGATGTCGCTGACATCGCGCAGCACCCGCTGACGCAGGGCGATGCCGGACAGGTCCGACACATTGCGGCGCAGCGTCTCCTCCGCATTCGCCCCGCCATCGGCATAGTCGAACAGGAACCGCGGCAACCGCCGCCGCGCCGCTTCACGGAAATCCTGAGGGGAGGAGATGATCATGATGGGTTCCGGTGGGGGTGGGGGGGTGAAGGACTAGGGCTTACTCTTTCCGTCATCCCGGCGAAAGCCGGGACCCAGGAGCCAGAGGCCCGACCTGTCGGCAGCGGCCACGGACGCCATATCGACGCTTGATCCCGTGGCCCCTGGGTCCCGGCTTGCGCCGGGATGACGGGGAAAGTGCTTCAATGTCGGCGGGACGATGACAATTTTCAGAATCCTACACCGCCAGCCGCTGATTGCCACGCACCGACAGCTTCCGCGCCTGCCCGCCGGGCACGCGCAGGGTCGGGTGCTGCGGCGTCGTTTCGATCCCGACCAGGGCCTTTGGCCTGCCCGTCCGGTCGGTGATCAACCGCGCGGCACCGCCCTCAATCCGGGCCACGGGCTTGCCCGACAGGGTCAGGTCGGCGCCTTTGCCGTCATAGGTCACAACCGCCGACCCGCCGCCATCCAGGGGCAAGGACAGCCGCGCGCCCTTGGCCGCGCGGTGGGCGGGGCGGATGTTCCAGTGCAGGTCGTCGGGCGTTTCGACCACGCCCAGCAGCCGCCACGTATAATCGATCATCACCAGCGCCGTGGGGGAATAATCGGGCCGATCCTCCCCACCTGTGAAGGCGCCCGTCATCGGGTCCACCTGCTGGCGGAAACTCATGTCGGCCATGATCGCCTTACACCAGGCCTCCATCATGGCGGTGAATTCCGCCGCCCGGCCGTAATGGTCCATCCAGCGTCCGGCCCGCAGCGCCGTCAACCCCTGTGACGCCCCGCCCCAGCTATTGGCCGGGATGGGCCGGACGAAGGCGGGATCGTCCATGGCGATGGAAGACAGCGGGTAGGGGCCCCAGAACGCCTTGGGATTATGCAGTTGTCGTTCCCAGATCGTGTCGAACAGGGCCTGATCGGGCACATGTTCGCCGCAGACGCGGGTGATGACATCCGACCGCACGCGCACGAACCGGCCTTCCGCGTCCAGGTCATAGAAGGCGGCATCGTCGGCGGCATAGAGCTTCGACAGGATCAGGCCGCGCAGGGCCTCGGCCTGTTCGGTCCAGCGGTCGGCCTCGCCCCCCTTGCCCAGCGCACGCGCCATGTCAGCCATGGCGCGGCGGGCGCCGACCATGGTGGCCGACAGGTCGGGGCACAGGCGCGGCAGGCCCGGAATATCGTGATGGCGGCGCGCATCCTTGTTGGGACACTGGTTGGGCATGCCGGCCCAGCGGGGGCTGTTATCATGGCCGGTATCATAGGTGCAGAACCCCTCCACCAGGCCCGTTCCCCGCGTATTGCGATGGCGCAGCAGCCAGCCATCCCAGGCGGCGCAGGCGCGGTAGGCTGCCTCCAGCAGCTCCGCATCGCCCGTGGCGCGGGCCAGTTCCCAGGCGGTGGCGGCGATGGGCACCACCATCTGAATCTGGCCGAAGCCGGTTTCCGTCACCTTGTTGTTGGCGGGCAGCTGGCCGTCGGCGCGCTGCAATTCGAAGAAGGTCAGGTGGCTGTCGCGGGCCACATCGGGGCGGAATTTGCGATAGACCAAGGCCTCATGCGGGCCGCATTCCTGCCAGATACCGCGATAGACCGACCCTTCGATCAGCACGGGCCGGCTGATATAGGGCATGGTCTGGACATTGGCCGCCAGCACCGAAAGCGCCTTGTCATAGGCGGCCTGCCATCCGGCGTCGGATGTCGTAAAGCGGGGGGCGTCGGCGCGGGCGTGCTCCTGTGCCAAAGACGGATGGGCCAGGGTCAGGGCGGCGGCACCGGCCAGGACGCTGCGGCGACTTAAATTCACACTCATCGCGTCACCTCCACATGCAGCCAGTCGATATCGACATGGCCGCCGGCCCGGCGCTTGTTGAAACTGAACAGGGCGGGGCGGGAGCCCTTCCACCAGGAAAACCGCGCCAGCGGGATGGGCTCGCCCATGCTGGTGAAGCTGTCGCCGTCATTCAGGCTGTAGGCATAGCGGACCTTCTGGTCCGGGGTCACCGTCGCCCGGAACTGGATGAAGGTCGGGGCCACGACGGGGCCGGGTGTCTCCACCCCCTGGTCGGCCAGCGTGATGCGGGTGACCCCATCCTCGCGCACCAGCCCGATCCAGCTGGGCCGCACGCCGAACAGCGACAGGCCCGCCCGCTGCCCGTCGGCCAGTCCCGACGCATCCAGCCGCGCCGTGATCCGGCTTTCCGGGCCCTGCAGGATCTGGGTCAAGGTATTGCGCGCGGTGGTCAGATGGTCGGCCCGACCGGCGGCAAGGCGCAGGAAGCCCGGCCGCGCCGACAGGCTCCACGCCCGATCATCGGGATTATGGTTCCAGGACCATTGCGGACCCAGTGTCGCGGTCGTGAACTCGTCATTGTCCTGCAGCCGGTCGCGCGTGGGGGCGGACCCGGTGTCGGGCAGCGTATGGGTCGCCACCGGCTGCCCGCCATAGGTGCCGGCGATCCGGTCGCCCATCACGGGCCAGCCATCGATCCATTCCACGGGCTGCAGATGCACGATGCGGCCGAAGGCGCCCGTGCTGTTGAAATGCGCGAACCAGCTTTGGCCCGACGGGGTTTCCACCCAGCCGCCCTGGTGCGGCCCTTCCAGCGCGGTCGTGCCCTGGCTCAACACCACCTGCGCCTCATAGTGACCGTGGATATTGCGCGACCGCAGGGCCACCTGTGCGCCCTTTTCCACCCCGCCAAAGGGGGCCAGGATGATGTACCAGCCATCGCGCTTGTACAGTTTCGGCCCTTCCAGGATGGGCAGCTTTTCCTTGTCCTGGACGATGATGGTGCCGTCATCCAGCACGCTTTTCCCGTCGGGCGCCATGCGGTGCAGGATCAGGGGGCCGGCCCCCACCACCGAATGCACCAGCCAGGCCGTGCCATCCTCATCCCAGAAGGGGCAGGGGTCCTCCAGACGCGGCTTATCGATGACCTTCACGGGTGGGGTCCACGGCCCTTCCGCCTTCTCCGCCGTCGCCATGAACACGCCCTCATCCGGCGTGGCCCAGTAGACGTAGAAGCGGCCGGCATGGTGGCGGATGGACGGGGCCCAGACGCCAGAGGCATAGCGGGTGCCGCCCACGGGCTTGGATCTGGTGTCGTCCAGCTGGAACGGCCCCGGCATGTCATAGGCGGGGTCGAAGGGCAGCCGGGGCAGGACATGGCCGACGAGGGTCCAATGCACCAGATCGCGAGAGCGCAGCACGGGGATGCCCGGCGACAGGTGGAAGCTGGACGCCACCATATAATAATCCGACCCCACCCGGATCAGGTCCGGGTCGGAATAATCGGCGTAAAGGATGGGGTTGGCATAGGTCGCCGGGGCCGCCGGAACGGCCGGCGGGACCAGCAGCAGCAATGCCGCCAGCGCCAGGGGGAACCGCATCCGCATGCCCTATGCCCCCAGTGAATTGCCATAGCCGATGATGATGGTGGCGCCGATCAGCAGGGCCACACCCGTCCAGACCAGCCGCCGCACCCCCGGCCGCGCATCCTTCCATTCCCGGAAGGCAAAACCCCAGAGCGTGCCGAAAATGATGATGGAGGCCATGTGCAACGTCCAGGAGGAGAAGCCATAGGCGCCCATCTGGCTTTCACCCATGGTGTAGAAGAAGAACTGGAAATACCAGGCGGCCCCGGCCAGGGCGCAGAGCAGGAAATTGGCCAGCAAGGGCGGTGCCTCCCGGCCGCCCTCGGCCGACCGGCCCAGCCATTGCCCGGCACTGCCATTGCGGATGATCAGGATGCCGCACCAGACGGCATTGGTGATCAACCCGCCGAACATCACCAGACACAGCACCGGCAACCCGGTCCAGAGCGGGCCGGTGCCGGCGGCCGCCGACAGCGCCTTCACCGGTTCCCCCGCCGCCAGCCCGAAGGCAAAGCAGGACGACATGATGCCGGAGAAGATGGCGACCGCGATGCCCTTCACGAAGTCGAACTCGGCCACGGCCGCCTTCTTTTGATCGTCGGACAAGGCCGCATCCTTGCGCGCGCCGGCCAGCGCTACCGTGGCGATGCCGGCACAGGTGACCAGCAGACCCAGCAGGATGATGCGGCCGCTGGCACTGTCCAGCAGCTTGGCCGCGAAATCGCCCTGAAACAGCGGCGGGATCAGGGTGCCGAAAACGGTACAGAGGCCCAGCACCACCGCCATGCCCAGCGACAGGCCCAGATAGCGCATGGTCAAGCCATAGGTCAGCCCGCCGAACCCCCACAGCATGCCGAAGAAGACGGGCCAGAGCAGGGTCGGCGTGGGCGTCTGCGCCAGCACGCCCAGCAGGTCGCGGGTCTGGATGGAGGCGAAGAACCAGGGCGCGATCAGCCAGGAAACCAGCCCGCCCGTCAGCCAGTAGATCTCCCACGACCAACGGCGCACGCCGCGATAGGGGACATAGAAGCTGGCCGATGACAGGCCGCCCAGCCAATGGAAGACGACGCCCAGCAAGGGATTGGCATTCATGGCGTTTCTCCCGTCGGCAGGGACAGGCCCAGCCGGTAGATGCGGTTGGCATTGCCGGCGAACAGGGCGCGCCGGTCGGCTTGGGACAGGTCGGACATTGCATCGGCCAGCGCGTCCATGGTCACATCGAACGGCGCGAACAGCCGGTCGGTGGGAAAATCGCTGGCGACCATCACCCGGTCCGGCCCGAACAGGTCGATCACCTCCCGCGCCCGGTCGCGGGCGGCGCGCGCCTCAAACGGCCGGAAAGCGAAACCCATCCCCGACAGCTTCACCGACACCTGCGGCAGGGCCGCGAGCGCCGCCATCCCGTTGCGCCATGCCGCCCGGCCGGCCGCGTCCAGATCCACGCCCATGCCGGCATGGTTGATGATGATTGGCACAGCGGGATGGCGGGCGATCAGGCGGGCCAGCGTGGGGAACTGCCCCGGATAGGCCTGCAGGTCAAAGGACAGGCCGTATTTTTCCAGCAGCGCGAAGCCGCGCGCGAAGGCTGCATCGCCCGTGATGTCGCGGGCCGTATAGGTGCGGCCCGGATCGGGGTGCCAGTTGACGATATGGCGCACCCCGCGCACGCGCGGTCGGGACGCGAGCGCGGCTAGCAGCCCCTCCACATCGGGGGCATCCAGCGCGGCGCAGGCGATCATGGCCGTGGGCAGCCCGTCGCCATCGGCCAGTTTGTTCAGCCAGTCGGTTTCCGCCAGCGACTGGGCGGGGCCGGCGCCGGCTTCCACATGCACCACCCCGATGGGCTTCCACCGCCCGGCCTCCGCCCGGTAATGGGCGGGCAGGTAGGTCGCGGCAATGGCGCTGACATCGCCATTGGGCCCGGTATCGCTGAAGGGCGGCGACAACCAGTCATAGCGCAGATGCGCCAGGTCCCAGAAATGGACATGGGCATCGATGAAGGGCAATTCTGCCACGGCTCTGTTTCCTCCCTGGCGCTGCCTTTCTTGGGTGGGCGGCGTCCTTGGTTTTTGGTTGGGTGCGGGTTGGCTGTCTTCTCTTTCTCTTTCTCTTTCTCCCCCTCTCTCTCCGTCATCCCGGCGAAAGCCGGGACCCAGCGTGAGGCGCGGTTAGCGCCGATATGACTCTTATCGCGGCAGACGCCGCTCTACGCTGGGCCCCGGCTTTCGCCGGGGTGACGGGAGAGAGCAAGAGAGAGAGCGCAAGCCACCCCCCCTCAATATGTCGTCCGCCCCCCCGACGTATCGAAGGTCGACGCGGTGGTGAAGCTGCACTCCTCCGATGCCATGAAACAGATCATGGCCGTGCTTTCCGCCACCTGGCCCAGCCGGCCCATGGGGATGCGGGAGCGCATATAGTCGATCTGGCTTTGCGGAAGCTGATCCAGGATGGGGCTGTCGAAGGTGGCAGGCGTGATGGCGTTCACGATGACGCCCTTGGTCGCCAGTTCCTTGCCCAGCGACTTGGTAAAGCCGATCACCCCGGCCTTGGACGCGGAATAGGCCGACGCGTTGGGGTTGCCCTCCTTGCCGGCCACAGACGCCACATTGACGATGCGGCCATAGCCATTGGCGATCAGGTGCGGCACCAATGCGCGGCAGCAATAGAAGATGCCGTTCAGATTGATGTCGACCGTGCGCCGCCAGCTGTCGATGGGGAATTCATGCACGGGCACCGTGGCGCCCGTGATGCCGGCCGAACAGACCAGGATATCGACGCTACCCAGGGCCGCGACCGTCGATGCCGCGGCGGCGGCGACCGCGTCGGGGTCGGACACGTCCAAGGCCTCGGCATGGTCGGCGCCGATCTCCCGGCGGGCCTGATCGACCTGTTCGGCATTCAGGTCCCAAAGGGCGGCACGGCCGCCCTCTGCGATGATGCGGCGCGCCACGTCCAGCCCCAGGCCGGACGCGGCACCGGTGACAATGGCGGTCCGCCCGGCGAACCGCCCTGCGAACACGCTCATGCCGATACCCCCGCCGGGTCGAAGGGAATGACGGTTTGCTGCTGCACGCCCAGCTTTTCGATGCCCAGGCGCATGGTATCGCCGGCCTTCAGGAAGATCGGTGACGGCTTTTGCCCCATGCCCACGCCGGGCGGGGTGCCCGTGGTGATCAGATCGCCCGGTTCCAGGGTGATGAAGCGGCTGATATAGGCGACCAACTGGCGGATGGTGAAGATCATGGTGCGGCTGTTGCCATCCTGCACACGCTTGCCGTTTACCTCCAGCCACATGGACAGGTTCTGTGGGTCACCCACCTCGTCCGCCGTCACCACCCAGGGGCCGACGGGGCCGAACGTGTCGCAGCCCTTGCCTTTGTCCCAGGTGCCGCCGCGTTCGATCTGGAACTCGCGCTCCGACACGTCATTGATCAGGACATAGCCCGCGACATGGTCCAGGGCGTCGGCTTCCTCGACATAGCGCGCCGTCTTGCCGATGACGACGCCCAGCTCCACCTCCCAGTCGGTCTTGACCGACCCTTTGGGCAGCATGACCGGGTCGTTGGGGCCGTTCAGGCAACTGATGGCCTTGGTGAACAGCACCGGCTCGGCGGGGATGGGCAGGTTGCTTTCCGCCGCATGGTCGGCGAAATTCAGCCCCACGGCGATGAATTTGCGCACGCCATTGATGGGGATGCCGTAACGCGGGCTGCCTTCCACCTTGGGCAGGCTGGCCGGGTCGATGGCGGCGATGGCGGCCAGACCCGCCGGGGTCAGGCTGTCGGGCGTGATGTCGGCGATGTGGCCGGACAGGTCGCGCAAATTGCCCTGCGCATCCACCAGGCCCGGCTTTTCCGAACCACGGGAACCAAATCGGCAAAGTTTCATGATCTGTCTCTCAATGCGTGTAGGGGCGGTGCATCGGGATGTCGCGGTTCAGCTCAACCCCGAAGCCCGGCTGATCCAGGGCGGAAAGCTTGATCCGGCCATTCTGCGGCACCGGTTCGCCCAGCAATTGCGGGGCGAACATGGGCACCACCTCTGTGGGACCGGGATGCATCATCAGGAACTCGGCAAAGGGCGAGTTATGGCGGGTGATGACGAAGTGATAGGAATAGACCGATGACCCGTGCGGCACGACCATCTTGCCACGCGCATCGGCCAGCGCGGAGATTTTCAGCAGTTCGGTGATGCCGCCGCACCAGCCCACATCGGGCTGGATGATGTCGCAGCATTCCATCTCCAGCAGCATGCGGAAGCCCCAGCGCGTGGCCTCATGCTCGCCCGTGGTTACCAGAAGCCCGGCCGGCACCTTGCGCTTCAGCTCGGCATAGCCCCAGTAATCGTCGGGGCTGATCGCCTCCTCGATCCATTTCAGGCCGCATTCATGCCAGGCGCGGTGTGCCAGCCGGGTGGCGTAATCCACGTCCAGCGCCATCCAGCAATCATACATCAGCCAGAAATCGGGCCCGACCTTGGCCCGCATGTCGGCCAGCAGATCGATATTCTTCTGCAACCCTTCCAGCCCCTCGGCCGGGCCATGGTGCAGGGGCAGCTTGCCGCCGATGAAGCCCATCTCCCTGGCCAGATCGGGCCGGGCGCCCGTGGCGTAGAATTGCAGCTCGTCCCGCACGGCCCCGCCCAGCAGCTGGTGCACCGGCTCGCCCCGCAGCTTGCCCAGCAGGTCCCACAGCGCCAGGTCGACGCCGGAAATGGCGTTCACCACCAGCCCCTTGCGGCCATAATACTGGGTGGAGAAATACATCTGGTCCCAGATCTTCTCATATTCGGCCGGGTTGCGGCCTTCCAGGAAGCGGGAAAGATGCTTTTCCACGATATAGGCCGCAGGCTCCCCGCCCGTGGTCACGGCAAAGCCCACGGTGCCATCCTCGGCCTCGATCTCCACCACCAGCGTGCCCAGCACATTGATGCCGAAGCTCTGCCGGCTCTGCCGGTATTCCGGATAACGCGACATGGGCGTGGCGATATGGTCGTCGATCCAGTGGCCGGCGCCCTGATCATGGTAATCGGCGCCGCCGCCGCGCACGGTGAAGGCCCGGACATGCTTGATACGGGATAAAGTCATAAAGTTTCGACCCGGAACGGGGCCTCCCTGGCGATTAACCCGCGTTGGAATTCCCAACATGTGGTATCGTGTGGCTTGTGCTGGGACAAGTGATCCTTACGGAAGCGCTTGTCATCCGGATTGTTCCACATTATAGGAAAGCATGCTAATAAATGGGACGACATCCGTCAAATGCTGAATCGGCCGAAAGCGCATCCGGGGCCAAGACGCCATCGGGCAGCCAGACCCTGCTGCGGGGGCTGGACGTGATCGAGGCGGTGGTGGATGGGCCGATCTCGCTGGCCGATCTGTCGGCCCGGCTGGGGCTGACGCGGTCGACGACGCATCGGCTGGCCCAGGCCCTGATCGACCGGCGCTATCTGACCTTCACGCCGCGCCTGGGTTACCAGTCGGGGCCGAAGCTGCTGGAACTGGGCTTCCTGGCCCGGTCGCAGATCGACATCGTGCAGATGGCGCGCCCGCATCTGGAACGGCTGGCGGCGGAGACGGAGGATACGGTGCATCTGGGGGTGGTCGATGGCGACCGCGCGCTGTACCTGGACAAGATTCCCGGCCGGCGGCGGGTGGAAATCAGCAGCCGGGTCGGCGACCGCCACCCGCTGACCTCCACCGGCATGGGCAAGGCCCTGCTGCTGGATGATGGCCCGACGCGGTGGAAGCAGCTGTTCGACCTGGACCAGTCGGGTGCCCGCATCAAGGCCGACTATAGCGTCTGGCAGGACCGCATGCACCGCTATGTCGATGGCGGCTACGCCTTTGATTTGCAGGAGAATGAGGATCTGATCCGCTGCGTCGCCGCCCCCATCCGCGACGCCTCGGGCCGGATCGTGGCCGCCTTCAGCGTATCGAGTGCTGCGCAATATATGAGCGACGAACGCATGGCCGCCCTGACCCGCGACGTGCGGGCCGTGGCCGCGGAAATCAGCGGCGAACTGGGCTGGTCGGAAAGGGCAAAGGCGCCAAAGGCGGGTTGAGGACAGGGTGATCAGACCATCGGCCGCGTCTGCAGGCGATGGTCCGGCGGCGACCGCCGCCGCGCGGCGCGTGCCGCGTGAAGCCAAGCCGCCGGATGGCGGCGCCGGCGCCTGAGGAACAGTGAAACGGAGGAACCATAAGGTGCGGTTGCTGGATGACAAGGTGGTGCTGATCACGGGCGGTTCGGCCGGCATCGGCCGGGCGGCGGCCCTGGCGGCGGCGCGGCAGGGGGCCGATGTGGCCGTGCTGGACCTGCGCGATGGCCCGGCCATGGACAGCCTGCTGGCGGAGATCCAGGCGCTGGGCCGCCGTGCCATCGCCGTGCAGGGCGACGTTGCCGATGCCGACAGCGCGAAGCGCTTCGTCGCGGCCGCCGTCGACGCCCTGGGCGGGGTCGATGTCTTTGTCAGCAATGCCGGCATCTGCCCGTTCCATGGCTTCCTGGACATGCCGGCATCCACCTTCGAACGCACCATGCGCGTCAATCTGCACGGCGCCTATTACATGGTGCAGGCAGCCGCCAACCGCATGGTGGAGCAGGGGCGGGGGGGCGCCATCGTCGCCGTCTCCTCCATCTCCGCCCTGGTCGGGGGGGAGTTTCAGACCCATTACACGCCGACCAAGGCGGGTGTGCATTCGCTGATGCAATCGGCCGCCATCGCGCTGGGCCGGCACGGCATCCGCTGCAATTCCGTGCTGCCGGGCACCATCCTGACCGACATCAACAAGGATGATCTGGCCGACGCCGACAAGCGCCGCTATATGGAAAGCCGTGTGCCGCTGGGCCGCCTGGGCGAGCCGGACGACCTGGCCGGGCCCATCATCTTCCTGGCGTCGGACATGGCCCGTTACGTCACGGGTGCGGCGCTGCTGGTCGATGGCGGCATGTTCGTGAACCTGCAATAGCCGGCGAGGCGGCGATCCGATGGCGGGGCGCCGCCAATGCGTGTTCACATGGACGTGCGGCGGGGTTGATCTTGCTGCTGCGCGGGAAAATCCCGATGCGGGGTATTTGTCGGCCAGATCGCGCTGATCCCGCGCTGGCCTTCCCGCCGGTCCAACTGCACGATCACATCCACGACGCTGCGCGCGTAGGCGATCGTATCCTGGACCGACAGGTTGAAGCCTGTCTGCATCACCATCAGGGCCAGCTGCTGGAGGGCACCCGTCGGGCTGTTGGCATGGATGGTGCTGACGGAGCCAGGATGGCCGGTATTGACGGCGCGCAGGAAGCTGACCGCCTCCTCCCCCCGCAATTCGCCCAGGACGATCCGGTCCGGCCGCAGGCGCAGGGCTGCCTGCAACAGGTCGTTGGCGGTCACCCGCGCCTCCCCCATCTCTCCCTTCACGGCGACAAGGCCCAGGGCGTTGGGGGCGGACAGGCTGATCTCCGGCGTGTCCTCCACCACCACCAGACGTTCCTGTTCGGGCATCTGCCGCAGCAGCGCGTTCAGAAAGGTGGTCTTGCCGGTGGAGGTGCCGCCGCTGACCAGGATGGTGCGCCGGGCCTTGATGGCGGCGGTCAGATAGGCGGCCGGGTCCTGCATCGGGTCACGCCCGCGCCAGCCATCATCCGAGGTGGGCGACAGGGCCGCATAGGCCGACAGCGGCACATCGACCAGCCGGTGACGACGGATGGCCAGTGCCCAGTGTCCGCGCGTGGCCGACGGCGCCACGAACTGCACCCGCGCGCCATCGGGCAGGCGACCCGACAGCAGCGGCTGGTTGCGGTTGATCCCCTGGTTGGACAGGCGGGCCACCTGTTCGGCCAGCCGGCGCAGCAGCTGGTCATCGATACGCGGGTCCTTATGGCGGACCATACCTTCGCCCGCCCGTTCCGCCCAGACCTCACCGGGCCGGTTCACCATGATCTCCGTCACCTGCGCATCGCCCAGCAACGGCTGAAACTGGGCCAGATATTCGGCCAGATAGACGGCCTCATTCAGGATGGCGACACTGGCATTCATGACCGGCCTCCGCTGGTGGAAACAAGGGAGAAGTCCAGGTCGCGGGCCACGAAGACCCGGATGGGCTGGCCCTGGTCGATGCGGATGGTGGGCGGGATCTGGCTGTCGCGCTGGGCCGCCACGCCCGCCGCCGACTGTGATCCCGACAGGACCAGGGCGGCATTGCCGATGGCCGACAGGGCACCGACGACCGACAGCATGGTGGCCGACCCGAACCGTTCCACGAAATGCGTGTCCACATCGCCGGACAGGCCGGACTTGCCATCCTGACTGATGGCGGGTGATGCCAGCGCCACCGATACGCCATCGGGCCGGATCAGGCGGGTCCACAGCACATAAACCCGCTTCTGCCCCGCCTGCAGCCCGGATTTATACTGCCCGATCAGGCGGGAGGTGCGGGGGACCAAAACCCGGCTGCCGTCGAACGACCGCACATCCTGGCTGACCAATGCCCGGACATAGCCGGGAAGGTCGCTGTCGATGGCGGTTTCCAGCACGGCCGGAATGAAAGCACCCTGGGCCACCGTCGTTGATGGCGCGATGGCATGGACGGCACTGGCCGTATCCACCCCGCCATTGCCGACCCGCATGGCAAAGGCTTCATTCTCCGACAGGGTGCCGGGGGCCGCCGGGGCCGCAGCGGTTGCTGTGGGGGCAGCGGGCTCCGGGGCCGGGGCCGCCGTCGGAACGGTGGCCGGCGCCGGGACCGACATGTCGAAGACCATGACGGGGGCGGCCAGACGCTGCGGGTCCGGGGCGCGGACGGGAAGTGCTGCCGGTGCCACCGCCACCGGTGCGGGGGCCGGTGGCGGAACCGGCAAGGCGGCCACCGGTGCCGGCGGGACGGGCGGGGCCGGCAGGGGCGTGGGTTCCGCCACAGGCTGCCGCGCCTGATGCAGGCCCCAGAAGGTCAGACCACCCAGGGCCAGGACACAGGCCATGCCGGCGGCCAGACCCAGACTGCCCCCGCTGCGGCGGTCGGCCACGGTCGGGTAATGGGTGCGGCCGGCCAGGACCAGGGCACCGGTCGACATGGACAGGCGGGGGTCGTCACTGACACGGACGGGGTCGGCTTTGACGCTCATCACTGGGTCCTTTCCGCGGTCTGGGTGACGGGGATCAGGCTGGCCGTGCGCTTGCCATTGCGCAGGGTGATGTGATGCGGCACGCCATCCAGCACGATCAGGTCGTTGCGCAGGGCGTAATTGGCGGGGCCTTCGACGCCGTCCGGACCGGCGACCAGGATGGCCGGCACCTCGGCCCCGGTCTCCCAGCGCAGATAGGTTGAATGGCCGTCATCAAACACCTGGGCGGGCAGCATCTTTTCCGGGCCCGCCTTCTCCCACGCGAAGTTCAGGTCGCCGGGCAGGGGGGCCGGTATCTGCGCGGTTTCCGACGGGGCCTGACCATCGGTGATGTCGGGCGGCGGGGCCGCTGCCACCACGGCAGCCGGCGGGGGCAGGGGCCTGGGATAGCTGAAGCGCATGACATAAAGCGGCCCGCCCTTGCCCGCCGTCGTCAGGTCGAACAGATAGGTGCGACGGTCGGTGACCACCGTCATGTTGGTGCGGCTGTCGGGCAGGATCGGCTTCAGGAACAGCAGGTCGGCGCGCCGGTTGGGCGTGACCTGCCAGCCGGCGCTGTCACCGATGGCCACATTCTCGATCCGCTCCCCCGCCTCAAACTGGATTGTCGTCTGGATGCCGGCGCGGCCGGGCACGGTGACGACGGCAGCCTCGTCATATTCCTTCCAGAGGATGCGGCTGTCGGCAAGGCAGGGCGTGGTGGTCAGCAGGGCCGCCAGCAGCGGCAGGGTCAGCAGACGCTTGGTCATGATCGGGCTCCTTTCACGGACGGGCGGCGGAAACGCTGGCCCAGGCCCGTGGCGTGGCGGCTATGCAGCGCGGCGGCGGGGTTCTGACGGGCGGCACCGCCCGGCGGGATCAGACCACCCGGCGGCGCCATGGCGGCGACACGGGGGCCGGTCTGAAAGGAATTCCGGGTC
Organism: Niveispirillum sp. FG148; assembly: GCF_057809655.1. Taxonomy (NCBI): domain Bacteria; kingdom Pseudomonadati; phylum Pseudomonadota; class Alphaproteobacteria; order Rhodospirillales; family Azospirillaceae; genus Niveispirillum; species Niveispirillum sp. FG148. The sequence goes on along the minus strand of NZ_JBMDKJ010000033.1, from coordinate 44,282 downwards.
AGCAGGGCCGCACCCGACAGGGCGGCGGCGGCGCTGCTCTGGGCGTTGGCGCTTACGCGGGCAGCAGCGGGGGGCGGGGCGGGGGCCAGGGTGGCACTGGCGCGGGCGGACCCTGCCTGACCGCGCACGGCGTCGGGCTGTCCATGCAGGTTCAACCGCCAGCCCGCCGTCAGCGCCGCCGCCATCCGCAGAACCAGCAGCATCAGCAGGCTGAACACACCGGCACCCAGCAGCACCGACACGGCCAGTTCCGGCGTCGGGGTCCCGCCCGCCATGGAAAGGTCCGACAGCATGGGCGCAATCAGGGCCAAGGCGCCGGTCCCCACCAGAACGGTCAGCAGCGGCACGATGGCAAACAGGCTGGCGGCGCGCAGCCAGCCTTCGAACAGGCCGCTGGTCGCCCGGAACAGGGCCAGCACAATGAAGACCGGCCCCAGCGCCAGCAGGGCCGCCAGCGCGATCTTGGAGGCCACCAGCACGCCCACCGTGCCGAACAGCAGCAGCAGCGACGCGATCCATAGCAGGTCCGCCGGGCGCATGCCGGCCAGCAGGGTGGGCTTTTCCCCGCCGGCCACCGCCGTTTGCCTTGCGGCGTCCAGAACCAGCTGGAACAGCTGATCCAGACGGTCGGCGAACAGCGAGGGGGCGGACCCGCGCGTACCGGCCAGCAGCGAGGCCAGATGGTCGGGCGCGCCCACCAGCAGGTTCCACACCACCTGATGATAGGCCGCCCAGGAGGTGGCGAAACAAAGCACCAGGCCCAGCCCCATCATGCGCGGGGTCAGGCTGGACAGGCCCACACCCGTCCGGCCCGTCAGCATCCGCAGCGCCATCAGGGCGACATAGAGGGTCAGCAGCAGGGTCAGCGCCTGGCCCAACGCGCCATCGGGACCCAGCAGGGTGGAGAACGCCTTTTCCGTGGTCTGGGCGGCCAGGCAGTCGACGGCGCGCAACGCACCGGCGACGCCGCCCTGGCCATCCAGGCTGGAAAATCCGGGGCAAGCTGGGGTCGTCATTCCGCCGCCAGCCTTTCCACACCCGGCAGGTCCGTGGCACCGGGCCAGGGCGTGCCCGTCAGGCGGGGGTACCAGCGGGCAGGATCATCGCCCGTGCTGGCGCGGATCATGTCCAGGCGGCGGACATTCGCCTCCCGCCCCGACAGGACCAGCAGCATGTCGTTCATGCCGCCAAGGTCCAGGCGCGGCACGATGGAATGGTTGGCATGGCGGACCAGGAAGCAGCGCCCATGCGCCGGCAATCCCCGGATCAGGTCCAGTTCATGCGCCGACAGGCCGAACCCGGCACAGTAATCATCGTCGCGCGCCTTGGGATTGGGCATGAAGATCATGGTGGATGTCTGTTCGACGATGGCGCTGGCGATGCGGCTGTCCAGTGCGTCACGCGCCGACTGGGTGGCGAAGCCGACAATGGCGTTGCGCTTGCGCAGGGTTTTCAGCCAGTCACGGATGCGGGCGGCAAAAACGGGATCGTCCAGCGCCTTCCAGCCCTCATCGATCAGGATCATCGACGGATCGCCGTCCAGGCGCTCGTCAATGCGGTGGAACAGATACATCATGGCGGGCGTGCGCAGGGCCGGCACATCCAGCAGCGCCGTCATGTCGAAGCCCAGGACACGCGCCTCCAGATCCAGCCGGTCGTCGGCATTGTCGAACAGCCAGGCATGTTCGCCGCCACCGATCCAGGGCGACAGACGGCTGGCCAGGTCGCCCGGGCTGGGCCGGGTGGCGCCCGACAGCAGTTCCCGGAAATAGCGCAGGCGGCGCAGATGCGGGGCATGGTCGAAGCAGGCATCGACGGCGTCGGCAATCGCCGCCTCTTCCTCCGGCCCGTCCGCCTTCAGGAGGCAGGCCAGCCACAGGCGCAGGAAGGCGCGGTTGACCGGGCTGTCGGGCAGCTGCAGCGGGTTCATGCCGGACGGTTCCCCCGGCAGCAGGCGGCTGTAATGGCCGCCGATCCCGCGCAGGAAAATCTCGGCCCCGCGGTCCTTGTCAAAGAAGATGGTGCGCGGCTTGAACTTCTGCGCCTGGGCGGCCAGGAAGTTCAGCACCACCGTCTTGCCCGACCCCGACGGGCCGATGATGGTGAAATTGCCCAGATCGCCTTCATGGAAGTTGAAGAAATAGGGCGTGGCGCTTGTCGTCTCGAACATCGCCACGGCATCGCCCCAATGGTTGCCGTCGGCACTGCCCAGGGGGAAGCCGTGCAGCGAGAGAAATCCAGCGGCATTGGCCGTGGAGATCAGGGCGCGGCGGACCAGGAAGCGCTCATTGCCTGGGAACTGCCCCCAAAACAGCGGCTCCAGATTCACATCCTCGCGTACCGCAATGGCCCCGATATCCGACAGGGCGGCGCCGGCCAGGGCGATGGCGTCATCCAGCGCTGTCAGGTCATCGGCCCGCACCAGCAGACCCAGATGATGATCCCCGAACCCGACCTGCCCCGCCGACAGCGCATCACGCGCGGCCAGCATCTCCGCCCGCTCGGTCACCGTCTCCTCATCCGTCGCGCGGTGGCGGCGCAGCGCCAGATCCATGCGTTCGCGCGCCGTCTGCCGGTCCACCGGAGCGAAGCTTTCCGTCAGGGTCAGTTCGACGGGCAGGCGCAGGATATTGTCCAGCAGGCCCGCACGGGTAGCGTCGGGATAGTCCTTCACCGACAGGCCGGCGGCCACCTGCCGGCCCTGCGGGCCTGCCAGTTCCAGCGCATCGACACCGAAGCTGACGCGGGAATAGGGGATGTGGCGGCCGATATCGGTGCCCTGGGGCGGCAGCAGCACGGGCCGCATCTCCCCATTATAGAGCGCCGACAGCAGTTCCAGCATTTCCGAGCACGGCCCATGGGCGGTGTCATAGGTACCCAGCGCACGGGCGCCATAGGGTTCCAGACCCGCCAGCAGGGCCGTCACGGCGGCATCCAGGGCACGGCGTTCCGCGTCCAGACGCTGGGCCGACCGGCCGCGCGACAGGATACGGTCCAGCAGCCCCGCCTTGCCGCGCGCCGGGCGGCGCAGGATGGTCAGGAACTGTTCATTGATGAACAGCCGGCGGTCGGACAGCCGCTCCTGCCAGCGCCGGTCGATCAGGCCGGCCAGCGGGCTGTCGAAACTGGCCGTCAGTTCCGGCTGGATGCGGCGGCGGATGACATGGTGATAGACCACATGCCGCGCATCCAGGGCGGACCGCAGCATCACCTCGCGCACCGCCAGCCGGTGGTTCAGCGCCTCTGAATCCTCCGTTTCAAACGGCAGACCCGCGATATGGATAGTGCGCAGCAGCGAGCCGTCGCGCAGCAGCAGGCAGCCATCCGCCAGCAATGCCTTGTAGGGCAGCCGGTCCCCGGCGCTGGCTTCACGGCCGGCCCAGGAAGCGGGACCTTTCCATGTCGGCATGGGTTTTCTCCGTCGGGATAAAGGGGAATACCAATCTGCTGAAGGCCTTTCCTTCGGCAGATTGGAGGCTGGCGACTGCCAGCCCGGCGCCCATGCGTCAAAAGCCAAGCCGCCGGATGGCGGCGCACGGCGTCTGAGGGCGCGCGCACTCACGCCCCATAGGAATTGCAGCGCCAGCGCTTCCAGTTGGCGACACGCGGGCAGGTGGTGACCTTGGTCAGCCACAGGTCGAAAATGCGGGGTTCGCGCAGGCAGGCCAGATATCCGGCGGCATGGATGGCCAGGGCGATCGGCAGGGCCAGGAAGGACCGCGTGACCAGGAACGCCTCCGTCGTCACCAGCAGGTTGATGACGAAGAAATTATAGGTCACGCCGGCAAACATCTGTGGCCTTGTCAGGGCGCGGAACACGGGGGCACGGTTCAGCATCGGCAACCCCTTCAGCGCGCGACGGATGTCGTCGCCTGAATGCCCGACACGATGGCCCCGGCCCCGAACAGGATGAAACAGCCCAGCACCACGGTCGCCCCGAAGCGCCAGTTCATCCGGCCGGTCAGCATCAGGAAGCCCACCGCCGCTACCGCCATCACGGCAATTGTCGTGGCGACATTGCCCATCAGGGTTCCCTGCATCCAGGACAGGGCGGCAACAATGGGACCGGCCCCCTTGGGATCGCTGCCGGCATTCTGTGCCAGGGCCGCAGGGGCCGTCAGCAGCAGGGGCGCCAGCGCCGCCAGGGTTCGTTTCAGGACACGCATGCTTTTCTCCCTTGGTATGGCTCAGGACCGGGACCAAGGGATAGGGGACGGGCTTTGCCGGCATATGTCGGGACGATGGAAGCCCGCGCCATGTTGTGTCAGGCGCATTGCAGCAGGGGGCAAAACGGTTCGCCCGCTGCAACATGCTGCAACAATCCGACATGGGGCGGAGATTTTCAGCTCGTACAGAGAAGGTCACGACGCCATAATCGGAATATGGACCTGATGACCCGCATATTGATCGTGGATGATGATCCGGGCCTGCGCGGCCTGATCTCCACCTTCCTGGACCGGCACGGCTACCGGACAGACACGGCCGGCAATCCGCCTGAAATGCGGGCCAAGCTGGCCGCCGAAACCTACGACCTGATCGTCCTGGACGTGATGATGCCGCAGGAGGACGGGCTGACGGCGCTGAAGGGGCTGGTGGCCGGCGGCGGCCCGCCCGTGATCATGCTCTCGGCCGTGGGTGGCGATGTCGACCGCATCGTCGGCCTGGAAATGGGGGCGGAGGATTACATGGAGAAGCCATGCAATCCGCGCGAATTGCTGGCCCGTATCCGCACCGTCCTGCGCCGCAGCCGGGGTGCCGCCGCTGTTCCGGAGCCTGTGCCGGCCGCCACCGCAGCCCCACCACCCGCGCAGGATAACTGGATCGGCTTCGCCGGCTGGCGCATGCAGCCCGACAGCCGCATGGTCTCGGCCCCATCGGGCCAGGATGTCACCCTGTCGGACGCAGAGTTCCGCCTGCTGCGCGCGCTGGTCGACCATCCGCGCCGCGTGCTGACCCGCGACCAGTTGCTGGATTTCGCGCATGGCGAAAGTGCCGATCATTTCGACCGTGCCATCGACGTGCAGATCAGCCGCCTGCGCCGCAAGCTGGCGGCCGCCGATGACAGTGCCGAACTGATCCGCACCGTCCGCAATGAGGGCTATATGTTCGTGCCCGCCGTCACGCGATAGGGATTGCGGCATTCCCGCCACACCCCGGCAGCATCGCAAAACGGATCGCCGACATAATTTTTCAGGCGACATATTATGTCGGGGCCAGGCAGGCCTGTGACATATGCCTGACATTTCCGGGCAACATCGACCTTTCATCCCTTGAACCGCGAACGGCGGTGCCCCCGTCGGACACCCCCGAAACGGAGATAGAGATGAGCGAACAGCATATCGAAGATCATGACCGTGGTCTGCTCTTCGACCTGGAAACCCTGAACGCCAAGATCCTGGAACGCCGCCGCGCCCTGTCGCTGCTGGGCGGTGCGGGTCTGGTGGCGCTGCTGACCGGCTGCGGCGGCGGTGGCGGGTCGGACAGCACCAGCACGACCACGACGACCGGCACGACCACGACGGGGAGCACCGGGAGCACGGGAAGCACAGGCGGCACGAGCACGGGCGGTTCCTGTGTGGACTATGCCACCGAGACCAATGGCCCCTATCCCGCCGATGGCACCAACACTTCCAGCGGTTCCACCTCCAATGTGCTGACCTCATCCGGTGTCATCCGTTCCGACATCCGGTCCAGCTTCATCAGTTCCACGACCCAGGCTACGGGCGTGCCGTTCACGCTGACCATCACCTTGCAGAACGCCACAGGCTGCACGCCCTTGTCGGGCTATGCGATCTATATCTGGCACTGCAACAATACCGGCCAGTATTCGCTCTATGATCTGCCGACCGAAAGCTATCTGCGTGGCGTGCAGATCTCCGACAGCAATGGCCAGGTGACATTCACCACCATCGTGCCCGGCTGCTATGATGGTCGTTATCCGCACATCCATTTCGAAGTGTTCACCAGCCAGGCCGCAGCGACATCGGGAACCGGCCGCACGGCGGCGCTGATCTCGCAATTCGCCGTCCCGGGCGATGTCTGTTCCACGGTCTATGCGGCTGGCGGCTATGGCACCAGCGCCAATGCGCTCAGCCGTATCTCCCTGTCCAGCGACAATGTCTTCGGCGACAACACCGCAGCGCAGATTGCGGCGCAGACCATCGCCATGACCGGCAGTGTCAGTGCCGGTTATACGGGCACGGTGACGGTCGGCGTCTGATGCCATCGGTCATGAATGATGACCGATGGTACGGCGGCGACTGCCGCCGCGCGGCCCGTGCCGCATGCCCGCGCCAACGGATGTTGGCGCCGGCGATTGAGGGGCGGGAAAGATTGACCATCGGGCAAGATTTCCCGCCGCTGGCATGATGCCGGGGGCTGGCGGCGTGCCCTCTTCGCAAGGGCGGGCCGCCAGCCTATCCTGTTGCTGACTTCCTGGCAGAAGGTGGCTGCGCTGTTCACGATTCCCAACCCTCTGGCCGGCCGGCCCCTGTTCGTGCGCATCTTCATGCTGATGCTGGCGGGTGTGCTGCTGGCCCAGGCGCTGAATTTCCTGCTGCTGCTGGCCTCTCCCATGCCACCGCCCACCCAGCATATGCTGGCCGGCGTGGCGGAAAGCCTGCGATCGGGTATCGCCGCACCGGGGTTCGAGGTCACGACCACCAGCAAGGCGCCGCCCAATGCCGGCCCGGCCGAAAGGCTGCGCGCCAACCGGCGCTGGCTGGTGCAGGCGCTGGGAGAGCATGAAAGTCTGATCCGCCTGGAACTGCGCGGACCCGGCGATGGCGATAGGCGGGGGCCGGGACCACGCGACTTCTCCGACAACCCGGAGGGCAGGCGGCCCCCGCCCCCCCAGAATGATCGGCCACCCCCACCGGACGGGCGCTTCAAGGGCCCGCCGCCCGGGGACGGGCAGGGAGGGCCAAGGCCCGGAGACGGACCGGGCGGTCCCATGGAACGCGACGATGCCATCATGGGCGATTTCGCCGCCGCCCTGAAGCTGCCCAGCGGTGAATGGCGCATCGTGCAGCCGGCCGGCGGCGGCCTGCGGGGCTGGTATCTGCGCATGCTCTACTGGCTGATCGCCGGCCTGGGGGTCGTGGTGCCCCTGGCCTGGTGGCTGGCCCGCTGGCTGGCGGGACCCATTGCCATGTTCGCCCGCGCCGCCGAGCAGCTTGGACGCGACCCCGGCGCTCCCGCCCTGACCACCAGCGTCGGCCCCCCGGAAGTGCGCGCCGCCGCCGCGGCTTTCAACCAGATGCAGGAAAGGCTGCGCCGTTACGTGGAAGACCGAACCATGATGGTCGCGGCAATCGCCCATGATCTGCGCACGCCGCTGGCCCGGCTGGCCTTCCGGCTGGAGGAAGCGCCCGATGCCGTTCGCGAAGCCGCAGCCAGCGATATCGCGGAAATGCGGGAAATGATTGCGGCCACGCTCTCCTTCGTAAAGGACCTGTCACAGCCCGTGGCACGCAGCACCATCGACCTGCGGGCCCTGATACAGCACCTGACCCAGGCCAGCCGCCAGATGGGGGAACCCGTCAGCGACGGACCCATGCAGCCGGCCTGGATCGAGGGGGACCCGTCCGGCGTCGCCCGCATGCTGGACAACCTGATCGGCAACGCCGTCACCTATGGCCGTTCGGCATTGGTATGTCTGACCATGGAGAAGGACAGCGCCGTGATCGAGGTGCTGGACGAAGGACCGGGCATTCCCGCCCCCTTGCTGGAACGCGTGTTCGAGCCGTTTTTCCGGCTGGAACCATCCCGCAGCCGCCACACGGGTGGGATGGGTCTGGGCCTGGCCAGCGCGCGCGCCGTTGCACGGGCCCATGGCGGCGACCTGACACTCAGCAACCGCCCGGAAGGCGGCTTGCGCGCAAAGGTTATCCTGCCCGCCAGCAGCGTCGCCACAGGAAGATAATTCACGGCCTGCTGCGGCGACCAGCCCGCATGCAGCTTCGCCACCACATGTGCCAGAAGCGCCGGATGCCGCAGCAACGTCAAATGCGCCCGCTCCACCCGACCCTTCACCTGCGGGGAATGGGCGCAGAGGATGGTGATCTCCAGGTCCCGCAAGGCCCGCCCGAACTGGATCAGACCATCGCTGCGTTTGCCCTCGCCCGGCCGGTTAAAGCCAGGTTGCGGTGAGTGGAACTCACCACAACCTGGTTGGCGCGGTACGAGCGCCCGCGCGCCCATGCGCGCGTGAGCCAAGCCGCCGGATGGCGGCGCCCGGCGCATGAGGGCTGCATGGATCAGGACCGTAGGTTCTGAACCATGCAAATAGGTACAACCCGGAAAATGCCATGTCGGTCGCTGTAAAAGGCCACCGGCCGGCCATAGGCAGCAATGTAATCCCGCGTCGCCTGCATATAGGCCAGCGTGCTCTCCGATGGCACAAATTTCAGATGCATCAGCCGGCTGGTCGCATCATCCACAAACACCAGCAGTGTGCAGGGCGGCCCCCGATCCTCCAGCCACGGATGCTCGCTGCCGCGTTCTCGGATGATGATCGCTGCGCCCCTGGCTGCCGGCCCTGTGGTTCATCCTGCGGTCCGACAAGGGCATCTCCTCCACTTGGCTGGCCGAAATCATCGGGGTGAGCCAGCCGACGGCATGGCGGACGGGGCATGGCTGCCCCTCTGGTGGTTCGTGACCATATGCTGGGTAGCGTCATCCACCGCAGGCCCATCTGATGAGCGATGAATGGAAGGCCGTCGTGCCGGCCCGCACTTTCATAAGCAGCTGCCCTATTCCCCGATCTCTGCCTGTGAGAGAAGAATATCCTCGCCGAACAGCAGCTTCTGTAGAAGTTCGATCAGCTTCGCGTGATCCGCCGATCCCAGCCGTGCCACCAGCGTCGCTTCCAGCTCGTCATGGATCGCGTGAAGGCGGACCAGAAATTCCCGCCCCGTCGGCGTCAGGACAAGGGCTTTGGCCCTGCGATCAACGGGGTCCGCCTCCCGGGTGACATAGCCGCGATCGACCAATTCATCGACCCGCTTGACCAGATTGGTCTGCAAGATGCCCAGGGCCGATCCGATATCGGACAGACGGCAGGCACCGTTGGCTTCCAGCAGCGCCAGAATGGAATAGAGGTTGGGCGTCAGATCCACCTCGGCAAAGCGCTGCACGAAGCCGCGATGGATATATTGCCGCGCCATGCTGATCAGAAAGCCCAGGGTGCGGTCCAGCTGTGCAGGGCGCAATGCCTCGACCCGGGCCGGCGGCTCCTCGCTGCCAGCACTTTTGTCCAGCCCGTCCATGCATTCCTCCCACAGCACCGCTGCTTCTTCGATAGCGTCCCTGCCCATGCCGGACAAGCCCTCATGCCTTCATCATCTCTTTCGGATTTTATTGACACTGAATTATAATGATATATTATCATCATTTAGCTGGCGATCAAATGACCGGCAACAAGGGAGGATATGATGAAAGGCTTTTCACCGCGCCCTACGCGGCGGCGGATGGGTTTCTGCGCCACAACGGGTTTGGCCCTGGCGGCCCTGACCCTGCCGGCCCTGGCACAGGATAATGCCGGCGCGATGGAGGAGATCATCGTCACCGCGCAGAAGCGGCGGGAAAGCATCCAGGATGTGCCGGTGGCCGTCTCTGCGCTGACCGGGGAAAGCCTGGCCGAAAACAATGTCCGCACGCTGGAGGATCTCTCGGCGTCGGTGCCGGGCTTCACTGTCGCGGCCAATGTCAATTACGGCTCCGCGCCCATGTCGATCCGTGGCGTCGGCGGGGCCAATGGCGGCGGCAATGTCTTTGCCGATGAACCCGTGGCCACCTATGTCGATGATGCCTTTGTCGGCCGTTTGCGCATGTCCACCGCCGATCTTGTCGATATTGGATCGGTGGAGGTGCTGCGCGGACCGCAGGGCACCCTTTATGGCCGCAATTCCACCGCAGGCGCGGTCCTGCTGCGCTCCGCCGCGCCGACGGAAGGGACAGAAGCCTATCTGAACAGTTCCTATGCCAGCTTTGATGAGAAGAAGCTGGCGGGTGCCGTTTCCGGTGCCTTGAATGACGATGCCACGGTGCAGGCCCGCGCTGCCTTTGGCTGGTCCGACCGCGACGGCTGGGCCAAGAACAGTCTGGGCGGCCATATTGGTGGCGGCGACAGCTTCACAGGCCGCCTCTATCTGCGCGCGCTGCCGACAGAGGGGCTGCAGGTCGATCTGATTGGCGAATATATCAGCTCTCATATCGAGGCCGCGACAATTGCCATTGCCGACGTCTCTGCCTTTCGTGACGCAACATCGAACCCGACTGGCACCAACCTTGTCTATCCCTACACGCTGCGTCCGGGCCTTGATGGGCTGGTGGACAACAATCGCTTTGCCCAGAATGTCCCCACCTATTCCGACGTCACCGGGCGCAATGCAACGCTGAAACTGGAATGGGACCTGGATACGGTTGTCTTCAACAGTATCTCGAACTATCGGGAATGGGACCTGAAGGGCTATCAGGACAGCGATGGTACAGCCATCGACCCACCGACGCCGGCCTTTGTAACCGGCGATGTGCCCAATATCGGGGACAATGACGGGCACCTGATCGACAGCCAATGGTCGCAGGAACTGCGCCTGTCATCGGGTGCCGGTTCCGCGCTCGACTGGATTCTGGGCGCGTTTCTCTATCACGAGGATAACCGCATCGACCCGATCCGCATCCGCAACTGGCTGGCGGGACCAGGCGGGGCGGGAACGCAGGTCACCTTCGATGCCCGGCAGAAGACGGACAGCTGGGCATTGTTCGCCGATGCCTCCTACGACCTCACCCCCGAGCTGACGGTGAAACTGGGCGCACGGTACAGCCGCGAAGAGAAGGATTTCACCAATAACCAGACCGTCGTTACACTGAACCAGTTCGATCCGCCCGGCCCCACCTTCTTTGCCGCCGGAGCGACGCTGGCCGCCCCGCCACGTTTCACAACCTCGGAAAGCTGGAACAATTTCTCCCCCCGCGCAGTGCTGCAATACCAGTTCACCGACAAGGTGATGGCCTATGGCAGCTACTCGAAAGGCTTTAAAAGTGGCGGCTTCAACGCGTTTGGCCTGAATGCCGCCTTCAAGCCCGAAACCATTGACGCATTCGAGGGCGGGGTGAAGTCCACCCTGCTGGATGGCGCCGCGCGCCTTAACCTGGCAGCCTTCCACTATGATTACCGCAACCTACAGGTTCGTACGCCTGTGCCAACCGGTGGCGTGGGCATCGAGACGGCGGATGCCGCAACCTCCAGAGGGTTCGAGATCGAAAGCGTCTGGTACCCGGCGGACGGGCTGCGCCTGGACGCCAACATCGCCTATCTGGACGCCCGGTTTGACAAAGGGTCCGTCTCGTCCGTGCAGGTGGCCAGTTTCATTTTCGGTACCAATCCGCCGGTGGTGAAGGAAGATATCAGCGGCAACCGCCTGACCCGTGCCCCGAAATGGCAGTTCAGCCTGGCCGCGCGTCAGGATTGGGATCTGGATGTCGGTAGCCTGTCCGCACAGGTCGGCTATCGCTATCAGAGCAGTGTTTTCTTCCTGGAAACACAACAGAACAAGCCGACCTATCGTGGCGATGGCTGGAGCACATGGGATGCGCGTATTGCGCTGAAGCCCGGCGACAGCAACTGGGAACTGGCTGCCTTCGTGCAGAACATCACAGACGAGCGCCATTTCTCCCAGGTGACTTCCTTCTTCGGCTTGCCCAACGGCGCCCTGAATGAGCCGCGCAAGATCGGCGTCCAGATGAACTGGAAATATTGAGGAACGACATGCGCCCCCGCTTCATTGATCTGTCGATCCCCATCGACAACGACATCGTTACCGACCCGCCGCCGCTACGGCCAAAGATCGCCTATCAGACCCATGGGGAGACGGCGGGGGACATCGCCGCCTTCTTCCCCGGCCTGTCCCCGTCCGATTTGCCGGATGGGGAGGGGTGGGCCGTGGAGGACATCACACTCACCACCCACAGCGGCACGCACATGGATGCCCCCTGGCATTACCATTCCACCGCAGGCGGCAAACCGGCTCCCACCATCGACCAGACACCATTAGACTGGTGCTACCGGCCCGGCGTGAAGCTGGATTTCCGCCACCTGCCGGACGGGCATGTGGTGACTGCCGCCGAGGTTGAGGCCGAACTGGTCCGCATCGGGCATGAATTGCAGCCCTTGGACATCGTCCTGATCAACACCGCCGCTGCCGCCGCCTATGGCGGTCCAAACTATGTCGACAGCGGCTGTGGCATGGGGCGGGAGGCAACCTTGTACTTGACCAGCCGTGGGGTACGGGTTGTCGGCACCGACGCCTGGTCCTGGGATGCACCCTTCAGCCACACGGCCCGGCGCTTCGCACAGAACGGTGACCCTTCGATCATCTGGGAGGGGCACAAGGCCGGGCGCGAAACCGGCTATTTCCAGATGGAGAAGCTGCATAATCTGGAAGCCCTGCCGGCCCATGGCTTCGACGTCATCTGCTTTCCCGTGAAGATCACCCGCGCCAGCGCCGGCTGGTGCCGGGCGGTCGCCCTGTTGATGGAACGAACGCCATGAAGCTCGCCACCCAGCGCGATGGCACGAACGAGGGCCGGCTGCTGGTTGTCAGCCGCGACCTCTCCCGCGCCGTGGATGCCAGCAGCATTGCCTTGACAATGCTGGAGGCCCTCAGAAACTGGGATGAGGTTGAAGCACCTTTGCGCCAGCTGTCAGATGCGTTGGAGGCAGGAAAGGTCGGCGAACCGTTCGATCCAGTTCACACCATGGCCCCCTTGCCCCACGCACCACAATGGCTGGACGGGTCCTGCTTCCTGAACCACGGGCGGTTGATGGCAAAGGCATTCAAGCTGGACCGCGCGGTCGATGCCGAAATTCCTCTGGTCTATCAGGGTGCCTCCGACGATTTCCTGGGCCCACATGATGACAGCCCCCTGCCAAGCGAGGCGGATGGCATTGATTTCGAGGGGGAATTCGCGGTCGTCACGGGACCGGTCCCGATGGGCACCCGCGCGACCGATGCGGGTCAGCATATCCGGTTGATCACGATGCTGAATGATATCAGCCTGCGTGCCTATGGGCCCCGGGAGATGCAGGGTGGCTTCGGCTTCATACAGGCCAAGCCCAGCACGGCCTTCGCCCCCGTTGCCGTCACGCCGGACGAGTTGGGCGCCTGCTGGCGCGACGGGCGGGTGCATCTGCCCCTGCATGTCGAATGGAACGGGAAGTGGTTCGGCCATCCCGATGGCGGGGAGATGGATTTCAGCTTCCATCACCTGATTGAGCATGTCAGCCGGACACGCAAACTATCCGCCGGTACCATCATCGGATCGGGCACCATCTCCAACGCCAATCCCGGCGTCGGGTCGGCCTGCATCGCGGAACGGCGGGCCATTGAGATGATCGACGGGCAGCCGCTGACACCCTACATGCGCTTCGGCGACCGGGTGCGGATGACTGCCCTGCTACCGGATGGTACCGCGCCGTTCGGGGTGATCGACCAGAGCATGGTCGCCGGTTGACAGGGTCGGCGGGTTCACGCTGAAGTGCGACGAGGTGGATTTTCCTGATGTCCGGTTCGTGGGATAGCTGCAAGCTTGTTGGCGAAAGCTTCTGCGGGCGTCAGCCATCCCAGGCGCTTACGGGACGGGTCGTTCATCCTGGGGGGCCGCCATCCGTTGGCGTTCTCGATCCCGCCCTTCTGCCAGGGGCTGTGCAGATCGCAGAATCAGTTGGGCATGGTCAAATGACCGCCAGGCCCCGACGAACTCCATACCTCGGTCGAAGGTGATGCTGCGCCGAGTGGGGTGGGGCAGGGGGGCCAAGGCGTCGGTGATGCGGGACATGACGCCGGTGGAGCACCGATCCTCGTTGCCCGGCAACAGCAGATATCGGGTCTGCCGTTCCTGCAATGTAGTGACATTGGCCTTGCCGAGCTTGCGCGCAAAGATCACCAGATCCGCCTCCCGATGGCCGAACTGGCTGCGATCACCCACTTGGGGTCCGGGTTGAACCGCAGGAATAAGGGCGGCGATGAAGGCTGGCGGTGCATCCTCCGCCGGCAGCAACTCACGGCTGACGGCGCGGATCACGCTATATGCAACCAAACTGCCGTTCGCCCCTGGCTGCCGGCCCTGTGGTTCATCCTGCGGTCCGACAAGGGCATCTCCTCCACCCGGCTGGCCGAAATCACCGGGGTGAGCCAGCCGACGGCATGGCGGACGGGGCAAAGGAGAACAGCGCACGACCAAGACCCCAGCCAGGGTCGTTGCCCAGAGTCCCACCGGATCGGACCCTTGACCACCGGCCGGTGACGCCATGGCCTGCGTTGTTGCCGAACGAAATCCTATTGTGAGCGAATATCAAGACAAGTGGATGAAACCCATCGTGGATTCGGCAGAAAGGCGATCAGCCTTCTCGCCACCGGTTCAGGTGACGTTCGATGCTCTGGACCAGTCCGTCGGCGTTGCGGGCGCGGATCATATCCACCATCTCCGCATGATCGCGGTTGGAGCGCTGGATGGCCGATGTGGCCCGCCAACCGCGCACGCCAGGCAACCCACGGTGCCGCAGCGCCTTGATCTCCTCCATCAGCACGCGGTTGCCGCAGATGGCGTAGAGCCGGTCATGGAATCTGGCGTTCAGCGCGCGCAGCAGGGGGAGATCCGCTTCCCCCATATTGGCATCGAATTCCGCGACGATCTGATCCAGTTCGACGACATCGTCATCCGTCGCCCGCTCCACCACACGCCGGGCAGCAGCAACCTCCAGCACGGTGCGCGCCTCGATCAATTCCTCCCGGTCCTGCTGCGACAGGTTGGCGACGCGGTAGCCCCGGTTGGGCACATGTTCCAGCAATTGTCGCGTCTTAAGGTCGAGAAGGGCCATTCTGACATCGAAACGATGGGCATTGTAACTCGTTTCGATATCGGTCTGCTTCAACCATTCCCCCGGCCGAAAAACCCCGCCCAGCAGATCCGCTTCCAGCCGACTGACAAGATTGGCGGGCTCCGGCTGCTTTTCACGCGGGTTGTCGGCGGTTGTTGCCATGGTTGTGGTAGCCAATTTGTTATCGGATTTGTGCACAACATATTAGCAGACCGCTGCTTCAATCGCCAAGGGTCGGTTGTCGTGGCCCCCCTTCGTTCCCGCCTTTGAGCCGGCATCCAGGCAAGCCGGGCCCCAGCGCCTTCCATGGTGCAAGACAGCCGGCTGCGACGGTGACGGCCTGCCGGGCTGTCACCATACACAAGGGATGCGACCGCCCATG
This sequence comes from Niveispirillum sp. FG148, assembly GCF_057809655.1. Classification (NCBI taxonomy): domain Bacteria; kingdom Pseudomonadati; phylum Pseudomonadota; class Alphaproteobacteria; order Rhodospirillales; family Azospirillaceae; genus Niveispirillum; species Niveispirillum sp. FG148. The sequence goes on along the minus strand of NZ_JBMDKJ010000033.1, from coordinate 29,019 downwards.
GGCATCGTCAGGCCGGAGCGGAGGCCAGGAACCCCTCCAGGTCGGCAAAATACGCGTCCGGTTCTTCGTAGAACGGCATGTGGGAGCTGTTTTCGAAGATACGGATACGGCTGTCGGGCAAGGCCATGTGCATGCGGAGCGAACAGGCGGGTGTCAGCTCGTCATGCTTGCCGGCCAGGACAAGGCAGGGAACCTTGATGCCTCCCATGGCAGGCACGCGGTTCCAGTCCTTCATATTGCCGGTATAGGTGAATTCATTGGGCCCCTGCATGGTGACATAGGGCCCCATGTTCCAGTCGGCCAGCGACGCCGTCAGCGGTTCCGGCCAGGTACGCAGCCGGCAGACATGGCGATGGTTCAGCAAGGTGACCGCCGCCTGATATTCCGGATGGTCCAGGGTTCCCGCCGCCTCATGCGCCACCATCATGGTCACCGTTTCCGACCCCAGGGCCAGACGCAGGCGGTTCAGTTCGCTTACCAGATGCGGGATGTCGCAGGCCCCGTCGGCGATGATGTAGGACCGCACGGCGTCAGGATATGTGAGGCAATATTCGGTGCCAAGCCAGGTGCCCCAGGAATGGCCCAGGAAATCCACCGGCCCCAGATCCAGCGCGCGGCGGACCTGCTCGGCCTCTTCGACATAGCGTTCCAGCGTCCACAGGCCGGGATCGGTGGGCCGGTCGCTGGCGCCGCAGCCCAGCTGGTCCCAGCCCACGATGCGATAGCCCTTTTCCGCCAGCCGCAGATGCGGTTCACGCAAATAACGGTTGGGCAGGCCAGGGCCCCCATTGGCCAGGAAAAGGGTGCGGTCCCCCTCGCCATGGAGATAGGCCACGACCTCGTGGCCTTCGCGCAGGGTGATGCGGCGGGTGATGGTCTGCATGGGATCAGGCTCCGATCCGAAACGGATTGTTGGTGACGGGCGACGGGATGGCGGCGCGGAAGGCGGCGACCTGATCCAGGTCCAGGCTGGCCGACAGCACGCCGGGTTCATCGCCCAGCCGGCCCAGCACCCGGCCCCAGGGATCGATGATCAGGCTGTGGCCATAAGACCGGCGACCGGGGTAATTGTCCCCGCATTGGGCCGGGGCCAGCACGAAACAGCCGGTTTCGATGGCGCGGGCGCGCAGCAGCACCTCCCAATGCAGGGGGCCGGTCATGGAGCTGAAAGCGGCGGGCACGGTAATGACCTGCGCCCCGGTCTGTGCCAGTGCGCGGTGCAGGTGCGGGAAACGCACGTCATAGCAAATGGCCATGCCGATCCGGGCACCATCCGGCCCATCCGCCACCACAGCCTGATCGCCGGGGCGGTAGAAGTCGCTTTCCCGGAAGCGTGACCCGTCGGGCAGGTCGACATCGAACAGGTGGATCTTGTCATAGCGGGCCTTGATGGTGCCGTCCGGGCCGATCAGGGCGGACCGGTTGGCCATGCGCCCCTCTGGCAGCTTCACCGACACCGACCCGGCCAGCAGCCAGACCGACAATTCCCGCGCCAGATGCGACAGGAGGATCAGGGCCGGATGGTCTTTCTCCGGCAGGGCATAATCGCTGAGAGCCGCGAAGGACGGGTTCAGATAGTCAAACGCTTCGGGCAGACAGATCAGTTTTGCGCCCCCCGCCGCCGCCTGACGGATCAGCGGCGCGATGGCGGCCAGATTATGCTGCGGATCGGATGTCGCGGTGCTTTGCACACAGGCGACGGGAAGGGGGGGCATCGCGGGCTCCTTCAGCATGGCAAGGACAGGTGCAATTCACCGCCCTCATCGGCGGCACGGGAACAGCAGGCGGTCATGCGCCCGGCCGTTCGTTCTTCGGGGGACAGGATGCTGTCACGGTGATCCACCGCGCCGGACTGCACGGTCACCACGCATTGTCCGCACAGGCCCCGGCGGCAGGAATGGGGAAGGGGGATGCCTTCGGCCAGCAGCCGGTCCAGCAGGCTTTCCCCGGCCGCCACAGCGATGATCTTCCCGTCCAGAAGGGCGGTGAAGGCGGGACCGGTGGGGGTGGCGGGGGCGAAAGCTTCCCAATGCAGCCGGTCGGGCGACCAGCCCAGGGCGCGGGCCGCCTCCAGCGCCGCCTGCATGAAGGCGTCGGGACCGCAGGTATAAAGATGCGTGCCGGGGGGCTGCGCCGCCAGTAGGGCGGCGAGGTCGATGCGCCCGTCGGTGGCGCTGTCATGCCAGCGGACGAAGGGGGCCAGCGGCGTGGCGGCGATCGCTGCTGCCAAGGGCCGGGCCGCCCGATCGCGGGCACAGACCAGCAAGGTGAAGGGCCGCCCCTGTTCCCACAGGGTCCAGGCCATGGACAGAAGCGGTGTGATGCCGATGCCGCCGGCCAGCAGCAGAACCGGGCCATCCCCCGCCAGCAGCGGAAAATGCGCGCGGGGCCGGCCCAGGCGCAGGGTCGCGCCCGCGCCCAGATGCTTATGAATCCAGGCCGACCCGCCCGCCGACACATCCGACAGGCGCACCGCGATCTGCCAGGACAGGCGCCGGCCCGGCCGGCCGCACAGGCTGTATTGCCGGACCAGACCGTTGGGCAGATGCACATCCACATGGTCCCCGGCCCCGAAGCGGGGCAGCGGCAGGCCGAAACGCTGGCGCAGCGTGATGTGCAGCACACCGGTGCCGTCGCGCGACAAGGCCGCAACCCGCATCGGCACTGTCCCCGGCTCCCGCCGCCGAGACCAGAGATACAGGCCCGTCACCAGGAAACCCGGCAGGGACAGGCCGGCCAGCAGCATCAGGATGGTGCCTGCCGGTCCCAGCAGGCTGCCCGTATGCAGTGGATAGAACAGGTCCATGAACCGGTCGGCCACGGTTCGCGCCCCCGCGCGGCGGGTCCCCAGCAGGGTGCCGTCATAACCGTCGTACCAGAACTGTTCATAATCCGGGCTGTCGGCGCGGCCCCGCATGACCATCACCACCCGTCCATGCCCGCCGGGAAGGCGGATGCTGCTGGGGATCGCTTCGGCCGTCGTTTCCAGGATGGTGGAAAAGGGCAGTAGGGTCGCATCCGGGCGCACTGCGACCTGGGGCGACGGGCGCGGGGTGACGGGCAGCGCCGCCGTCACGGTCGGGTTCCAGGCCATGCCGATGCCGGTCAGAGACAGCAGCGCCAGGACGGGGACCAGATACAGACCGGCCGCCCGATGCAGGTCACGCCAGCGGCGCAGGGGAGCGCCCGGCCAGCCGGGGCGGAACAGTGCGCGCCACCCGTCCCGCCGGCCGGCCCGCAGCAGCATCCACAGGCCCGTCAGGCACAGCGCCAGCAGCGCCACGCCGATCCAGCCCACGACCTGCTGACCCGTGGTGCCGGCGGCCAGCCGATAATGGAACTGGAACAGCCATTCCATCGGCCAGTCATTCAGCGGCGCCAGGCGCAGCACCCGGCCACCGCCCGCCGTCGCCATGAAAGGGGCGCCGTTACAGGACAGGTGGAAGAACAGCGGGTCTGTGGCAAGGTCGGGCAGGTCGATACGGCTGATGGTGCAGCCGGTGGCACGCACGGCATCGACATTGGCATCCAGGGCTGGTGCGGATGGGACGAAGGCATCGGGGTGCAGCAGGTGGTTCAACGGCTGCCGGAACAGCAGCAGCACGCCACCCAGCCCCTGGGCCGCGATGAACAGTCCCAGGAACAGCCCGATCCAGCGATGCCAGCCCCGCAAGGTCATGCCGCACCCGCCCGCCGGATCAGGTCGGATGCCCCGGAAATATCGGCCAGCCTTTCACCGGCCGCCAGCCGGGCCAGCACCTGCTTTTCCCGCTCCTGAAGGCCGATGGCGCGGTCGGCGGCGGCCTCTGCCTGATCGGGGGGCAGAACGATGGCCCCGCTTTCATCGGCCAGGATCAGGTCGCCGGGTTGGATGGCCACCCCGCCCACGCTGACCGGCACATTCATGGCGCTGTCCAGGGGCAGGAACTTCGTGGTCAGGGCCGATGGCCCCCGGCACCAGACGGGCAGCCCGGCCCTGATGATCTCCCCGAAATCGGTGGCGGGGCCGTCGATGATGATGCCGGCGATGCCGGCCAGCCGCGCCGCGTTCGTCGTCACCCCGCCCCAGCAGGCATGGCGCGTGTCCCCGCAGCGGTCGATGACCAGCACGTCACCGGCGCGCGCGCTGCTGACGGCATGGTGCAGCAGGGTGCTGTCGGGACCGGCAATGCGCACCGTCACGGCCGGTCCCGCGATGCGGGCCCAGGGCAGGACCAGACGGATGGCGGGATCGATGAAGCCGTCATGGCGGAAATGGCCCACCGTCGCCGTCTCCACCTGCAACAGCTTGTCCAGCAACAGGCCGGGCGGGATCGGGGGCATGGGATTGATGGTGAACATGGGGCCTGTCCTTGGTGGGGGTGGCATCCTTCAGCGCGATGCCGGTGGCGCCGATCCGCCGACCCTCCATCAGCAGCCAGGCCAGCCTTTCCCCGGCCTGGGCGATGGAAAGCCCGTGCGGCGGGCGGATGTTGGAAACACAGTTGCGTTCGCTGTCCATCCGGCCGGGCCGGGGATCGATGGTCAGATAGGCGCCCAGACTGTCGGCCGCCGACAGGCCCGGCCGTTCCCCGATCAGCATCAGGGCAAAGCGGGCACCCATGGCGGCGGCGATGGCATCGCCCAGCGCCACGCGCGCCTGATGCGCCAGCACCAGTGGGGCCAGGGACCATCCCGGCAGCCGGCGGCGAAGGTCGAGCGCCAGGGCGGCCCCATGCGCCTGGGCCGCGCGGGCCGACAGCCCGTCGCCGATGATGATCGACAGGTGGAACGGACCGGGCGGCAGGCAGGCTGCCGCACCATCGGCCAGGGTTCGGCCCAGATCGGGCCGGCGCAGATAGATGGCACGGTCGGGGGCCTGGCTGTGGACCGTGAAAGCCGGCCAGTCCGCCATCTGTGCCGCCATCGCATCGGTGTCCAGCGGCGTCCAGACGGCATCGCGGGCGCGGGCATGGCCCAGGTCGAAGGACAGGCAGGCGCGGGTGGGCATGCCATGGCCGGCGCGTCCCAGACCGATCCGCGCCTGGGTGGCGGCCCGCAGCCGGGCCAGCGGGTCGTCGGCGGGTAACTGGCTCATGGCGTCAGGAACCTCTGGTCGGCGATGGCGCGGGCCAGCGGCAGGGTGGCAAGGTCGGGCGGGGCCACGCGCCCACGCGGGTCCAGCATGCCCATGGCGGCCAGCCAGGCTTCGAATTCCGGCGCGGGGCGGGCGTTCAGCACATCGCGGACATACAGCGCGTCATGGAACGACGTGCTCTGATAATTCAGCATGATATCGTCGGCGCCCGGCACACCGATGACAAAGGAGACCCCCGCCACGCCCAGCAGGGTCAGCAGATTGTCCATGTCATTCTGGTCGGCCTCGGCATGGTTGGTGTAGCAGACATCCACCCCCATCGGCAGGCCCAGCAGCTTGCCCGTGAAATGATCCTCCAGGCCGGCCCGCAGGATCTGCCGCCCGTCATAGAGATATTCCGGGCCGATGAAGCCGACGACGGAGTTGACCAGCAGCGGCCTGAAGGCCCGCGCCACCGCCTGGGCCCGAACCTCCAGTGTCTGCTGATCGACGCCATGGTGGGCGCCGGCGGACAGGGCACTGCCCTGGCCGGTTTCGAAATACATCACATCATGGCCGATGCTGCCGCGGTTCAGCGACAGGGCGGCGGCCTGTGCTTGCGCCAGCAACGCCAGGTCGATGCCGAAACCGCGATTGGCCCCTTCGGTGCCCGCCACCGACTGAAACACCAGATCGACGGGGGCGCCGCGTTCGATGGCCTGCAGCGAATTGGTGACATGGGTCAGCACGCAGCTTTGCGTGGGAATGGCATAGCGCAGGCGCAGATCGTCGATCAGGCGCAGCAGCGTCACCGCGCCGTCCACATTGTCGGTGGCCGGGTTGATGCCGATGACGGCATCGCCGCAACCATGCAGCAACCCGTCCAGGATGGAGGCGGCGATGCCTGCCGGATCGTCGGTCGGGTGGTTGGGCTGCAGGCGGACCGCCAGCCGGCCGCGCAGGCCGATGGAGGTGCGGAAACGGCTCACCACACGGGTCTTGCGCGCCACGGCAACCAGATCCTGGTTGCGCATCAGCTTCGACACCGCGGCCACCATTTCCGCCGTCAGGCCGGGGGCCAGGGCCGAAAGCTGTCGCGTCCGCACCTTGTCATCCAGCAGCCAGTCGCGAAATTCCCCCACGGTCAGGCTGGAAACGGCGGCGAAGGCGGCCGGATCGTGGCCGTCGATGATCAGGCGCGTGACCTCGTCCCCCTCATACGGGACCAGGGCCTCCGTCAGGAAGGTCTTCAGCGGCAGGTCGGCCAGGATGTGGCGGGCGGCCACCCGCGCTTCCTCGCTTGCCGCGGCGATGCCGGCCAACTGGTCACCGGATCGCAGCGGCGTGGCCGCCGCCATCAGCGCCTTCAGGTCGGGGAAGCGGTGCCGGATGCCCGCCAGGTCGATCCGGTACATGGGCTTCAGGCCCGGACCAGCAATGTGTCATCCACGGCAAAGCGCAGCCACGCCGTATCACCCTCGACCCGCGTTTCCGTCTCCGCCATCAGGACCAGCCCGGGGCCGCAATCCAGCGTATAGAGCAGGCGCGCGCCCAAATAGGCACGCTCCAGAATGCGGCCGGGCAGGATGTTGATATCGGGGTCGGGCCGCGGCGGCTGTGCCGACAGGCCGATATGTTCGGGCCGCACGGTCAGCAGGCTGCCGGCAGGCGGCGCGGCCCTATCCGGCCACAGGGCCGTCAGCATGTCCCCATCCACCAGCCGCACCCGACAGGTGCCGGCGGCCGCGTTGCGGTCCACCACCTCACCCGGCAGAAAATTGCTGGCGCCGACAAAATCGGCGACAAAGGCGTTGGCGGGGCGGCGGTAAATCTCCTCCGGCGTGCCCAACTGCGATACCCGCCCCTTTTCCATCACCACGATCCGGTCGGACAGCGCCAGGGCTTCAGACTGGTCATGGGTGACATACAGCGTGGTCAGGCCCAGTTGCCGCTGCAACTGCTTCAGCCAGGATCGCGCCTTGATGCGCAGCTTGGCATCCAGGTTGGACAAGGGCTCGTCCAGCAGCAGCAGGGACGGGCGGAAGACCAGGGTGCGGGCCAGCGCCACACGCTGCTGCTGCCCGCCCGACAATTCGTGCGGATAACGGTCGATATAGGCGCCCATCTCCACCAGGGCCAGTGCCTCCTCGATCCGCGTTTCCTGTTCCTTCTTGGAAACCTTGCGCAGCCGCAGGGGGAAGGCCAGGTTCTGGCGCACATTCATGTGCGGCCACAGGGCGTAGGACTGGAACACCAGACCCAGGTTGCGTTTTTCCGGCGGCAGGTCCAGGCCGCTGGCCCCGTTGTAGAAATCCCGGCCGCCCACCGTGATGCGCCCGCCAGACGGGCTGTCCAGCCCGGCGATGGCGAACAGGGTCGTGGATTTGCCGCAGCCCGACGGCCCCAGCAGGGTCAGGAACTCCCCATCCGGGACATGCAGGCTGACCTCATGCAGGGCCTGAACCGGGCCATAATGCTTGTTCAGACGATCGACGACGACCTCAGACATCTTTATTGGTCCTCAAGCTGCGGCGCGCCAGGGCCACGAACAGGGCCGTGATGGCGAGCTGAATGACGGAGAGTGCGGCGACCGGTCCTGTGCTGCCATTGGTCCAGAAGGTCAGCATTGTCGTCCCGATGATCTCGGCGCCGGGCGCGAACAGGAACACAGCGGCGGCATATTCCTTCAAAAAGGCCAGGAACAGCAGCACATAGGCCGAAAACAGCGCCGGCTTCATCAGGGGGAAGATGATCAGCCGGACCGTGGTCCACCAGTCGGCCCCCACCGACCGCGCCCCCTGGTCCAGTTCGCGGCCGATCTGGTGCAGCGTGGGCGCCAGGGCGCCGAAGGCCATGGGGATGCCGCGCATGGTGAAGGCCAGCATCAGCAGCCAGATCGTGCCCTGCAGCACATGGGCGAAAGGCAGCAGCAGCATGGCCCAGAACATGCCGATACCGGCAATGATGCCCGGCATGGCGCGGGGATAGAGCGCCACGAATTCCAGGGCGCGACGGAAGCGGAAGTCCGACCGGTGCGCCACCAGCGCCACCAGCGCCACAAACAGAGTGGCCAGCGCCCCGCCGAAGGTGGCGATGATCACCGAATTCACGACGGAGCGGCGATAGGCCTCGTACCCGAACAGAACCTGGAAATGATCCAGCGTCGGCAGGTCGAACGGCGACATCAGGGGGGTGAGGAAACTGGTGACCGAGCGCAGCACAATTCCGGCGAGCGGCAGCAGCAGGACCAATAGGGTATAGAGGCACATCAAGCCGCACACGACCCAGCCGATACGCCCGATGGGCGCCAGTTTCGGCCGCTGCGCCTTGCCACGCACCGTGACGAAGCGCTTGGACTGGCGCAGCAGCAGGCCCTGGATCACCAGCAGGACGGAGATCACGGCCAGCAGCAGCGTTGCCGCAGCCCCGATCAGCCCATAGTCCGGGGTGATGGCGCCCAGGCCTTCGATGTAAAGAAAGGTGGTGAAGAATTCCAACCCCACCGGCTTGCCGAAGACCAGGGGAACGGCCAGCATTTCCAGCGAACCGATAAAGGTCAGCAATGCCGCGTAGATGATGGAGGGCCGCATCAGGGGCAGGGAGACGGACCACAGCGCCCGCAGCGGGCTGGCACCGACCGACCGCGCCGCATCCTCCAGCGTGGCGTCGGCCATGCGGGCGGAGGACGAACAGAACAGATAGACCACGGGCGCCTGTGAGGTGCCGGCCAGCAATCCCATGCCCAGGATCGTGTACATGTCCCACAGCGGCACGCCGGCCACCCGTTCCACCGCCAGCGTGATATAGCCGGACGGGCCGTAGAGGATGAACCAGGCAAAGGCCAGGACCAGCTGCGACACATACATGGGCCAGAGGGTCAGGTTGCGCAGCAGGCCGCGCCCCGGCATGTCGGTGCGTTCCAGGAACAGCGCGAAGGCGACACCCAGCACCGTGGCGATCAGCGTGGACAGCAGCGCCAGCAGCACCGAATTGCCCAGCGCATCATGAAAGCGCGGATTGCCGAACAGCCGGACATAATTGTCCAGACTGAACAAAGGTGCCGCCTCGTACAATGGACGGTCCAGCAGCGACTGCCACAACACCGGCACCAGCGGCCCCAGCACCAGGGCCAGCGTCGCCAGCGCCACCGCCGTCTGGATCAGCAGCGCCCGGTCAGGCCGGAAAAATCGGGATTGGGGTTCCGCCAGGGACATGGGCCGATCCGGTCCTTGATGTCAGGGGGTGGGAAAACGGCATATCGCCGATAATGCTGCTTCCTGCCTCCCCCGCGAAAGCGGGGGTCCAGGGGCTGGTTGCACCGATAGGGGGTGGCGCGTGGCCCCTGGGTCCCCGCTTTCGCGGGGAAAGCAAACAAACATAAGAAAAGCCCTCACCGCCGCGCCTTAAACGTGGCGTTCCAGCGGGCGATGAAATCCTGATAATGGTCCAGCATGGTGGGGTCGTAGCCGACATGGACGATCCTGTCCTCGGCCCCCAGCCGCCGGACCAGACCGTCATAGGTCAGGTAGGGCACCTCGTCGGGCCGGACATCGGACCGGTAGGGCATCAGCCCGCCCTGGGCCGCCGCCACCTGTCCATCATGCGACAGCAGGTAATCCAGCATCAGCCGGGCGCCGGCCGGGCTGCGGCTGGCGGCCGTGACGGCCATGCCGCGCGGCACCAGCACCGTTCCATCCTTGTCCAGGGTCCAGTCCACAATCTCCGACCGGCCCTTGGTCGCCATCTGCGGCCAGACGGTGACGGCGGAGACGTTGAAGCCGACCAGATATTCGCCCGTCGTCACCTTCTCCATCATCGCGGCCCCGCCGCTTTCCACCCGCACGGCGGGGGACAGGCGCTGCATCAGGTCCCAGCCGCCGGGCCGGCCGCTGGTGATGGAAGCCCAATGCACGGCATAGGCCAGCGCATGGGCGGCGGCGTCATAGGTGGTGACCCGCTTGCGGAACTTCAGCGGATTTTCCTCCGCCAGGGCCGCCAGCCGGTTCAACCCGTCGGGATACTGGTCGGGCTTCAGCAGAAGCTTGTTGTAGATCATCACCATCGGGTCGGCCGACAGGGTGTAGAGGCCGGGCATGGGCCGGCTCCAGGCCGGCAGGCTGACATCCTCGCGGCTGACATGGGCGCCGATGCCGCCCTTGGCCGCAAAGCGCATCCAGGCGTCGGGCGCGCTGGAGACGATGATATCCGCCGAGGGCCGGCTGACGGAGGTTTCGGCGTAGTAGCGCTCGAACACTTCCGACGGGCCCATGTCCAGGCAATTGACCTTGATCCAGGGGTAGAGCGCCTGGAACCCGCGCAGCAGGGGCCGCCAATTATATTCGGCCATGATCGAATAGATCAGCAGCCCGCTTTCCGCCTTTGATGCCGTGACCAGATCATCGGCGCGGGCGGCACCCGGCAGGAAAGCGGCGGTGGCCAGGCCGGCCAGCATCTGGCGGCGCGACAGGGGGCAGGGGGGAGAAAGGGCGGCGGGTGATCGGTCCTGCATCGTCTTTCCCCCTCAACCTGGCTGGCCCAGGGCCAGACCCGCGCCCCGGCGCAGAAAGGTCACATCGGCGCCCAGGGTGACGAAGCCATAGCCACGGTCGAACATCGTTTCCGCCGGCAGGCCCGGCAGAATGGTTCCCCCCAGGGCCAGCCCCGCCTCCAGAATGCGCCGTTCCGCGGCTTCCAGAACAGCCTTGAATGCGGGGGTGTCATATTGTCCGGGCACGCCCGCACTGATCGACAGGTCCAGCGGGCCGATGAACAGCATGTCCAGACCGGGGACCTTGGCCATCTCCGGAATGGCGTCCACGCCCTTCACGCTTTCGATCAGGCCGATGGTCAGGGTTTCAGCCTCGCCGAATTCCGCCACCTCCCAGCTCCACGCCCCCCAGCCGGCGGCCCGAGAGACGGTGTAATGGGCCCCCCTTATGCCATGCGGGGGGTAGCGCGTGGCCCTGACCAGACGGTCGGCGGCATCCGCACTGTCCAGGTTGGCGGCCATCAGCCCTTCCGCACCCGCATCCAGAAGATGCCGCACGGGGGCCGGATGGTTGTCGGACAAGCGGGCCAGGATTGTGGTGCCGGTGCCCGCCATGGCCCGCATCTGGTGGATGGCGGTTTCCAGCCCGCCCGGCGAATGTTCATGGTCGATGATCAGGGCATCGAAACCCAGCGGGGCCAGCGCCTCCGTCACGGCGGGGCTGCCCATGAACAGCCAGGCCCCGCGCGCCGGCCGCTTTTCCCGCAGCAGGCGCTTCAGGCGGTTAGGTCGAAACATCGTCCCCTCCCTCCGCTTGCGCCAGCCCGTTCAGGAAGGCGATGGCGGACCCGACCAGCGCGTCACGGGAATGGCGCACCCCGTCCAGGATATCCAGCCGCACATCCAGTCCATTGGATCGCAGGTTGCCGGCCAGCGTGTGCATGCGGTCCACCCGCGTTACACCGGCATCGTTGGCCCCTTCCATCCAATGGCGGGAACCGGGGGCATGGGTGATTTCCCAGGTGTCAGTATCATCCGATCCGACAACCAGATGCACCCTGACCTGCCGCATGGCGTCCAGGTCCAGCGCGACGCCGAACCGTTCCTCCATGTCGGCCAGTCCCACCCACCAGCGGCGGTCGGTGTCCAGCAGGGTAGGGGAGCCGGGCGCCCCGACCGACACCGCCCGCAGCCGGCCGGGATGCAGGTAAAGAAAGCGGTGGGCGAAATGCGCGCCGCCGGAAAATCCGAACAGGTCGAACCGCCCGTCCTCTACGCCGTAGCGTGCCGCGACCTCTGCCACCATGTCCAGCAACAGGTGGTCGAAGCGGATGCCCTGATACTCGATATATTTGTAATTATCCCGTTCCTGCGGCTCGCCGATCCCGCAGGGGAACAGGGGGGCCAGGATGATGCTGCCCGTCGCCTCTGCATAAGGAATGAACAAGTCCCGCAGCGCCTGATTGCCGCGGTCCGTGCCATGGACTGCCGCCAGGATGCGCCCGCCGGCCGGGTTTTCCACCAGCCGGGAAGGCACATAGAGGCAGTAGGAGAAGCGCTGATCGATGCGGCTGGCCGTTGCCGGTGTCCTGCCGATATCATAGGGCGTGAAGCCCCGTTCCGCGCCGTTCACGGGCAGAGTCATTCTTGTCATCCATGTCGGGAGGGATCGCCCGGTGCCGGGATGCGGATGATGCCGCAGGACCGGGACGGCCTGATCAGTATTCCGCAGACATCTTCAGGAAGAGGGTCCGGCCCTCCGCCTTGCTGTACAGCTGGTCGCGGTTGATCATCTGGGACGTGACGGAATAATAGTCGTTGTTGAACAGGTTGTTCACACCGAAGGTGAACAGGACCTTGTCCATGCGGTACTGGGTGGAGGCGTCGACGCGCGTCACCGGGCGCACGCGGCCCGTGTAGAAATCATTGATCTTGGCAGTGGGGAACTTGTTGCGGCTGCCGGTGCGGTTGACCTGCAGGCGACCCGACCAGTCACCGGTGAATTCCTGTTCCAGCCAGGCATTGTACTGTTCCGGACCGATACGGCGGCCGGTCAGGGGCGTGTCGACCTTGCCGTCATGGTTGGCGTCGCGCTTGCCCTCCGACCAGGCAAAGCTGCCGCCCCAGCCGGTGCTGTCGCCGATCTTGCCGCTCAGCGTGGCCTCAACGCCGTGGATGCGCTCCTTCTCGCGCAGGGTCGCGGCCTCGGTCGGGTTCACAGTATCGATCACGAAGTCGGTGCCATATTTCGACTTGCTGATGAAATAGGCGACCGTGTAGCCGATCTCGGCCACCGTCCCGCGCAGACCGATTTCGTAATTATTCACCAATTGCGGCTTGGGGTCGAAATTGTCCAGGTTCCGCGCCGTCACGCGGCGCAACGGCGCCCCGATATCGGGGATCGAGAAGCCCTGGGAGAAACCGCCGAAGATTTCCGCTTCGGGCAGGACATGCAGCGTGCCGCCGATATTGACCGGCGTGGCGCTGTAATCCAGCTCGCCCGCCGCGACCTTCACATTGGTCAGGCCAGCCACGAAATCATCGATCTTCATCTTGAATTCGTCATGCCGGATGCCCGCGCGCAGTGTGAACCAGTCGGTCACCGGCACATCCAGCTGGATGAAGGCGGCATAGTTCATCTGCTTCAGCGGCGGCGTGAAGGTGCGGCCATCGCCGGGCTTGTCGGTCAGCGGGATCAGCGGCTGCTCGGTGGTGTCGCGGGCAATGTCGAAGCCCCACAATGCAGTGCCCCCGTCCAGCCCCCAATCATCCAGCTTGGTGGTGAAATCGGTCTGCCAGCCGATCTTTTCCGAGGTGATGGTGGTCTGGGTGCCGCCCAGGCGTGCCGCGTCGAAGGAGAAGACGCTGTAATTTTCCAGATAGTAGATCTTGGTATTCAGGGCGGAGCCGAGAACATCGCCATTTTCATAGGCCAGGGACGAAATGGTGTTGCGGTTTTCCGGGTCGAGCGCGCGGGGGTCGGCCATGCCCTTGACCGCCGTCTCCTTGATCCCCTTGGCGATATTGCCGCTGACCGTGACGTAGTTGGTATCCTGCTTCTGCTGGTAATAATTGACCATGGCCTCGACGCGCTGGTCGCCGAAGGAATAGCCCAGCTTGGCGTACAGGTTATAGATATTGCTGTCGGCGATGCCGCCGAAATTGTGCGGATCGGGGGCCAGACGGTCACCATCGGCGTCGAACTGGCCGTTCACCCGCTCATAGGAGCCGTTCAGGTTGACATCAATGCCGCCGATGGCGCCCGACGCACTTTGCGAGACGCTGGGGCGTGCGCTGTCGGCCAGATGCTGCGTCGATACGCTGGTCCCGATCTCTGTCTTGAAACGGAATTCCTGGGTCGCGGGCGCATCCTTGGTGATGTAATTGACGATGCCGCCGGCACCGCCCTGACCATAAAGTGCCGAAGCCCCGCGGATCACCTCGATGGAGCCGATGACGGACGGGGAGATCAGGCGCAGGTCGCGACCGCCATCTCGCAACGGATTGGAAACGGGAATGCCGTCGATGAAGACGCGCAGGGGCCGGCCGCGCAGGCTCTGTTCCACATTCGCGGCGGTGCCGTTGGACGCGGCGATGCCGGGCACCATGTTGGCCAGGACCGACCCGATATCGGCCGTCGTTGACAGCTGATCCTCCAGATCCTTGCGGCCCACAACCGTGTAGGAACCGGGGAAGGTCTCAATCGTCGCGGAAAGGCGAGACCCGGTGACCACAATCTCTTCGAGCGCCACATCCTGTGCATAGGCGCCAGATGCAAGTGCAGCTCCCGATGCGATGCTCACCAGCAACGCCCGTCTCAAATCGCTCATATCCCTGTGCTCCCGTGTCCATGGTGCCGGTTTCAGCACCGGCTGTACCAGGATAGTAGCCAATTTATGCTTTTAACGGTAGCCAATTTTGGAGCAGAAATGACATTTCCAGACCCGGGGAAGAAAACTCAATTATCTCAATGGCTAATGCCAGGCCCCGCGGCATGCGACCAAGCTGCCGCTGCGCACTTGGCTGCTGGCCCTGTGTTTCATCCTGCCATCCGACAAGGAGGCTCTGTTGCAAGGATCTGGTAAAGGCGCCTGAAGCCGGCTGCCGGTCCGGCCGTCAGGATCAGACGGCCCGAAGCTCCAGTTGCCGGGTGACGAATTGGGCCGCGTCGGTCAGCGCGCAGGGACCAAGCCCGAAGGCGCGCTCGACAAGACGGGCTTCGCCGCGCGCTCCGCCATCATCTGTTCCAGGTCGCGGTAGCTGATCCCGTATCGGCATTACCAGCGGACCGCCCAGAGAACGATCTCGCCTTCAAAGTGCCGCCCCTTGGAATCCGACACGGCCCCTCCCTCTCTCGATCGCCCCATTCCGCCGGAACCCGCCCATCTTTGCAACAGAGCCAGGCTTGGACCCTTTTATGCGATACGCAGAGGCGGGACGCGCCATTGACGGGACAGCAATTGTGCGCGCGGAAGGTATGCGCGCAATGCCAAACGCAGACGCCCTTCAGGGGCGGGCAACCAATTGGCGGCGAGCGGTCCCTCCGGCCTGTCTTTCTGGATCAGGATGCTGATACCGCCATCGGCGTCATGAACAAGCCCAGGCGTGCGGTCACCAATCGAATAGCGATTGATGGGGTTCTGGATCAGAAAGTAGCGGCCGTCGG
This sequence comes from Niveispirillum sp. FG148, assembly GCF_057809655.1. Lineage (NCBI taxonomy): Bacteria > Pseudomonadati > Pseudomonadota > Alphaproteobacteria > Rhodospirillales > Azospirillaceae > Niveispirillum > Niveispirillum sp. FG148. The sequence goes on along the minus strand of NZ_JBMDKJ010000033.1, from coordinate 13,809 downwards.
GCATCACCATATAGGCGGTCAATGACCAGAACCCATCGACCGGAACACCGCCCGGCGGCAACCGCCAGACGTAATTATGGGCACCGGACAATTCATTGCCATCGGCGTCGAAGTTGGCGTGAAAATACATCGCCTCGTCTTCGGTGAGCGCAGCGATACCGCCAAGCGCCACGGCGGCGCGCAGCCTGTCGTTATTCCCGAAATCAGCGACGCCCGGTGGCGCATAACTCCAGCCCGCGACGCGATAGTCCCGAAATAGAAACGTTTCCCGCAATGCCGCGAGACCTTTGGGAATATAGGCGCGCCAGGCTTCCAGGAGTTCCGGTGACGGAGACTGATCAGCCGCAATGCCCTGCGCCGAAAAGCCCGAGGCCCTGGCGAGCAGTCCCCGGCGAACCGGTGTACGGCCGATAACCTCGTTGACGAGGCTCAGGAAATTTTTCGGGTCCGACACATCCGTAGCGGCCACGGTGAAGCCGCGCGCCGGCGGGCGGGCGGGCGGAATGCCGAGCGACAATTGCACCTGGAACGCGTGCGCGGCAGCCAGATCATCTGGCCCGTCGACCAGCGTGCGCATCAGCATCCAGACATCATTGGTCGGCGCGCTGATCAAGGTGACACCTGCCGGTGTCTCACCCTGCCATTGCGGACCCGCAATCCAATACCGCCCGCCCCGGCCGCCCGTGGCACGGGTACCGATATAGGCAAAAACGTCGGTAAACCCATGCATGAAAGCGATCGAGAAATAGCGATCCGTTGCGCTTGGCGCATTGATTTCGACAGGCCCGCCCGAAAGCTCCAGAAACGCCGAGGAGTAGATGGTATCGTTGTTGGGAGCCGTGACCTGGCGCGAGGTGTGGTCCATCAACTGGGCACGATGAGCCAGCACGTTGAGACGGCCCGGCGATCCATTTATGGCGCTGGTCCGTTCCTGTTCGATGCGCGCGAACTCATACAATGGGAAGGCATAGTCGAATGCCGCGGCAAGCGCCTCCTCTCCCAGTGGATTGACCTTGGCCGTCGGCGATGTCGTGCACCCCGTGCTCAACAGCGAAAGCGCAAAGGCGCCTTTCATCAGATCCCTACGCAGCATTGTTTCCCCCGTATTTTTATCCCGCAACGAAATGTTCCGGGGAAAGGCGCAAACAGGTTTCGTCCAACCCGCCCACGAGATCGAAGGTCGCGTGCACTTTTGGCAATTCGTAACGGAAGAAGAATTTGCATCCCTCGATTTTGCCTTCGTAGAAGGCGCGCTCCGATGCGCCGTCCGCGCCAGCCAACGCCCTTTGCGCGACCAGTGCCTGACGCAACCACAGCCACGCCACGATGACGTGTCCGAAGGCATCCAGGTAAAGCGTTGCATTGGCAAGGCGGACATTCAAGTCCGGGCAGGCAAGGGCAGCCTGTGTGGCTGCATCGCGTGCCAAGGTGGCCTTGCGCAGGGCATCCGCAAAGTTCGAAAGCGCCGCAACGCCCTCCGCTTCGCCGATCGTGGTCAGGATCTCCGCGGCCAGGATGCGGTAGGCTTCCCCGCCATGCATGGAGACCTTCCGGCCCAGCAGGTCCATGCCGTGGATGGCATGCGTACCCTCATGAATGTGATTGAGCCGGTTGTCGCGATAGAAGCGTTCGACCGGATAATCACGCGTGTAGCCGTATCCGCCCAGCACCTGAATGGCCAGCTTGTTGGCCTCCAGACAATATTCGGATGGCCAGGACTTCGCCACCGGCGTCAAAATTTCCAGAAGAAGATCAAGACGGCGATGCTCAGCCTCGTCGCCGCAAATCGTGAGGCGATCGACGAGACTGGCGCAATATAAGGCAAGCGCCTGGGCCCCTTCCACATAGGCTTTCTGTGTCATCAGCAGACGCTTCACATCAGCATGCTCGATGATGGGAATCTGCGGGCTGGTCGGGTCCTTGTCATGGGGATGGCGGCCCTGCGGGCGGGTCTTGGCGTATTCAAGCGAATAGAGATAGCCGGCAAGGCCGCTCATCGTGGCGCCATAGCCAACGACGATGCGCGCTTCATTCATCATGTGGAACATGTAGCTGAGGCCTTTGTGCGGCTCGCCAACGAGCCAGCCCTCACATGGACCCGCCTCACCAAAATTCAGCAACGTATTCGTTGTGCCGCGATGCCCCATTTTGTGATTGAGCCCAACGAGCGCGACATTGTTGCGTTCCTGCAGATTTCCCTGCGCATCGACCCGATATTTGGGAACAATGAACAGCGAGATGCCTTTTACGCCCGGCGGTCCTCCCGGAATCTTCGCCAGCACCATGTGGACGATATTTTCCGAGATCTCCTGCTCGCCGCCGGAAATCCACATCTTGCTTCCGGTGATATGATAGCGCCGATCACCGATCGGCGTTGCACGCGTGCGGATGTCCGACAGGGACGAACCCGCCTGGGGTTCGGAAAGACACATGGTGCCGAACCAGCGGCCTTCCAGCATTGGCGGCAGGAACAGCGCCTTCTGTTCCTGATCGCCAAAGGCGCTGAGCATGTTCGCGGCGGCAACAGTAAGAAAGGCATAGCTGGTGGCCGACGCATTGGCGCACGACGCGATGCCCGTGGCCGCCAACGCGACAAGATAGGGCGCCTGCAGGCCGCCAAACTCTTCGTCAAATCCCAATGCGAACAAGCCGGCGTCCGCATAGGCGTTCAGGGCGTCGCCGACTTCCGGCATGATGGAAACCCGCGTGCCATCAAAATGCGGCTCATTGGCGTCCAGTGCCGCAGCACAGGGAAGGAGCTTCTCCTCCGCCAGGGTCTGCGCCGTGTCCAGGATAGCGTTGACCGATACCCGGTCATAGTCGCTGAACCGCTCAGCTTTCAGAAGCTGGTCTAACTCGAGAACCTCATGGAGGAGGAAGTTGAGATTTCTACGATCGACGATCTGAGACATACCCTCATCCCCCTCTAAAACACTTCAAACAGACCGGCGGCGCCCATGCCGCCGCCCACGCACATCGTGACCACCACATATTTCGCGCCGCGGCGGCGGCCTTCGATCAGAGCGTGCCCGATCATCCGCGCACCGCTCATGCCGTAAGGATGGCCAAGCGCGATGGCGCCACCGTCAACATTGAGCAGTTCATCCGGAATGCCGAGTTGATCGCGGCAATGGATGACCTGACAGGCGAAAGCCTCATTGAGTTCCCACAACCCGATGTCGGCCACCTTGAGGCCGTGAGCCTTCAGCAGTTTCGGGATGGCGAAGACCGGCCCGATGCCCATCTCGTCCGGCTCGCAACCGGCAACGGCAATCCCACGATAGGCGCCCAGGGGTGTGAGGCCGCGGCGCTCCGCTTCCTTGGCTTCCATCAGTACCGCAGCGGATGCACCATCGGAGAGCTGACTGGCGTTACCCGCCGTAATGAAATCGCCTTGCGCCCGCTTTTGCCCACCGGCAAAAACCGGCTTCAAATTGCCCAGACCCTCAAGCGTGGTGTCCGAACGCGGGCCTTCGTCGCTCGTCACCGTCACGATCGCTTCGCTGACGGCATTGGTGGCCTTGTTCTTGCGCAGCATTACCGTTTCAATGGGGACGATTTCATCGGCAAACCTGCCCGCGGACTGCGCAGCTTCCGTGCGCCGCTGCGATTGCAGGGCGTATGCATCCTGTGCCTCTCGCGGAATATTATATCGTTCAGATACGATTTCCGCCGTCTCCAGCATGCTCATGTACAGGCTTGGCTTGTTCTCCCGGATCCACGGGTCCGGCACGCCGAACATCGCTTCGGTCTGGTTCATGGAAATCGATTCCACCCCACCCCCGACCACGATATTCATGGAATCGCAGACGATCTGCTTGGCCGCGATGGCAATCGCCATCAGCCCGGAAGCGCACTGCCGATCAACAGATTGCCCGGCGACGCTGGTGGGCACACCGGCGCGAATGAGGCTCTGACGTCCGACATTCTGAAATGCGGTGCCCATTTGCAACGCCGCACCCATGACCACATCGTCGATCTCGGATGGATCGATGCCGGCGCGTGCGATTGCGTGCTTGATCGCGTGGCCCCCAAGCGTTGGTGACGGCGTGTTATTGAAAGCGCCGCGATAGGCCTTGCCGATCGGCGTGCGCGCTGTTGAAACGATGACAGCCTCACGCATGCGTCAAACTCCCATTTCTTCGCCGCGAAGCGCGGCGGAGGCTGCGCGGACGAATTTGTCGGTCTGCAGGAACGCCATCTCCAGTTCTTCCTCCTGGCCTGGGTCGGCAATGCGCTCCCAGTTTGCGGCGACGTCGTCGACACTGAGCCCTGCGCTGCCCAAATAGGCGCCCCGGGTCTCGCTGATATGCACCACGGAAAATGATCCGGCACCGGCACCCATCGTGACTTTTGAAGGTGCATGCTCTGCGACCAGATAAAGCGCGGCGGGCGACACCAGTTCCGGCGCCATCAGGCGCGCGGCCTCCTCGGGCAGCAGACCCTCGAGCATGCGTGTCGCCGCCGTCGGTGCCAGCGCGTTGACCCGGATGTCGTGCTTCTTCCCCTCCTGGTGCAGCACATTCATGAAGCCCACCAGGGCCATCTTCGCGGCCCCATAATTGGACTGGCCGAAATTGCCGTAGAGACCGGAGGATGACGTCGTCATCAGGATGCGGCCGTAACGCTGCGCGCGCATAATTTCCCAGACCGCCTTGACACAGTGCACGGCCCCGAAAAGATGCACGTCGATCACTTTGTGAAAGTCCGCGATCTCCATCTTGGAGAAAGTCTTGTCGCGCAGAATGCCGGCATTGTTGATCAGGATGTCGACGCGCCCCCATTTGTTCATCACGGTGGCGACCATGGCTTCCACCTGGTCAAATTGGGCGACATCCGCGGCACAGGCGATCGCTTCGCCACCTGCACGCTGAATCTCAATTGCCACTTCATCAGCGGCCTGCGACGTGCCATCGGCACCTGATCCAAGATCGCACACCACCACCTTGGCGCCGCGTGCCGCCAGCGCCATGCAATGGGCCCTGCCCAAGCCAGCGCCGCCGCCGGTGACAATGGCAACGCGCCCTTTGAAATCGATCGACATGAGTTCTCCCTTTCCCGCTTTCGCAATCGCGGTCATTTGCCGTCAGGACTGGCGATTTCCTGCATGGTCAGCCAATCGGCGATCAATGCAGGCGTCTCCGACCCTTCAATGTCTATGATGGCCTCGAAGCACAGAACGAAGCGCGTCGGCGTCTTGTTCTGCACCGATTTCAGGATGAAGCGTCCGCGAATGCGCGACCCGGCTACGACCGGCGCTATCATGCGCACGCGATCGAAACCGTAGTTGAAGGCAGCCACCGATCCCTCAATCGTCAGGGCTGATTGGTAGGCGAATTTCGACAGCATGGAGAGCGTCAGGAAACCGTGGGCGACTGTGCCGCGGAAGCCCGCCCGGAGGCCCGCGGCCGGATCAAGATGGATGGGCTGCCAGTCTTCGGTAAGGTTGGCGAACGCTGATATTCTCTCCTGATCAATCACACACCAGTCGGATGCACCGACCTCTCGACCGATCCAGGAATTCAGATCTTTGACCTGCGTCTGTGGCATTGGTCCTCCATTTGTTCATCAGTTTGTCTGTGCTTCGGCAAACATCGCGTCGATCTCATCGCGGCGGCGCTCCGTGGCGCGCGCAACATTCATGGACCCTTTCACCGTGAGTTCGGCCGCGCTGAGCGGTGTGCGGGCGAACCGCCATCTGGCGATGCGATTGGATGCGCCTGAAACGCGGGCATTGAAGCGGTCACGGGCGGCACGGATTTCCGCCTCAACCATGGCTGCGTCGAATTCCGGCTTCGGCCAGATGAGCGCGCCGACACCGGCCCGGTTCACACCGCAGATCAGCACCTCGCTCACCCACGGCCGCAACTCGCTCAGCAAGGCTTCGCGCAGAGCCCCAGCGCGCACCCAGACGCCGGTGGCCAGTTTGAAATCCTCCCCAAGACGACCGTCATGGATGAGACCGGCTGCGCAATCCCCAAGATCGGCCATTCGCAAGGCGTCGCCGGTCCTGAAGTAACCTTCCTCGTCGAAATGCTCCCGGCTGCCATCGATATAGCCGGAAAACACGTTCGGCCCGGCGACGCGACACTCAAAGCGGTCATCACCGAGAGGCACAAGCTTGAGCCTGCATCCCGGCAATGGGGCGCCAAGCAGGTCCGCACGCTCCGTCTGCCAGTATACGGATGTGATGATCCCGCCCGTTTCGGTCATGCCATATCCGGCGCTGAACATGATCTGCTCGCCGGTGGCATCAACGGCAATACGCTGGAACGCTTCCACCACCGGCGCGCTGAGCGCGGCGCCGCCAAAGGAACAGACGCGTACGTTTCGCAGGATACGCTTGGCCAGTGCCGGGTCCGCCTGGAGCGCCTCCACCAGCATCGGATAGGCGATCGGTACGCTGGTGATCGAAGCAGGACCGACATCCGCAAGATTACGCAGCGTGCGGCCGAACAGGGCCGGCGTCGGCATGCCGTCATCGATGTACAGTTCCCCACCACGCAGCATGATGAGATGCACATTGATGTTTCCGCCGAACGTGTGATGCCAGGGCAGCCAATCCACCAGAATTTGCTTTTGCGGCACCCGCGGCGTGACGGCGTTCGCCATGTCCGCTGACGCGACTAGCATGGCGTGGCTGTTGAGTAACGGCTTTGGCGTGCCGGTCGATCCGGAGGTGAACAGGATCTTTGCACCCATTGCCGAGGTGATGGTGCGCGCAGCATGGGCCAGATCGATGCTGCCGGCCGACGTGTCGGCAATCAGATCTTCCAGGGCCAGTGCCGTCGGGAAGCTGTCACCAGCGATGGAAGCAGCCAGGCTTTCGTCATGCAGGACCATTGTCGCGCCGACCGTGTTGATCAGCGCACTCACCAGCTGCACACCGCTCTGATGCGCCAAGGCCATGGGAGAGATGGGCGTCACGATCCCGCCCAACGCCAGGACCGCGAAATTCGCTATGGCATGCGCAATGGAATTTCGCGCAAGAATGGCAACGACAACACCCGACCCGACGCCCCTTTCCCGGAGCACATGGGCGACCGCGGCGACTTGGCTGGCGAACTCATCATAGCTTAACCCATGCCACCCATCGCCGGACCGCTCATGGATGAATGGCTCCGCACCATGTGTCGTTCGGGCCTGCACCAGCAACTCGACAAGATTGGCAGCGGAAGCGACCAGCGGCTCTGGATGTTCGAGGTAGACAATTCCGCCTTCACCCACCCGCATGATGACGCGCGGGGGCTGTGTCAGAACATGACGGAATTTTCCGGGACCAGACATGCCTTAAGCATCCTTATTGGCAGGAACAGTTCGAGACGAGGCGATCGCGCGGCGCACGTTCAACGCCGGTCGCATTCCGACCGCGTCCCCTTCACTCGTTCACATGCATTTCACGGACGTGCATGGCGTTGAAAGAACGCCCAAATGACTTCGCTGGCGTCGATTTCGACGTAGCTGTTGCGTTCGATGAAAACCGAGGCCGGGGCGGCACCTGGCCAGGTGTGACCGGCCGATGCGAGACGGTCGAAGACGACTTCCGCTCCGCCCCGGCACGAACGATAGGCATTGGTGGTGACGTCACCTTGTGTGCTGACTGCCGGTTCCGGTGCGCAGCCATTGGCACGGACCCAGAAGGCAACGGCGTTTTCAGCCGGCAGGAACGGCCGGGATTGCGAGCGCGCCACCAGGCCCATCGGGCTTTCGCCGCCGGCGAACGGAACCACATTATCCTGCTGGCCATGCATGATGAGCGCGGAGAGCGGCGATGTCGGCGCCGCTTCATCACCGAACATGGCGCCGGCGACAACAGCGATGGCTGCAAGGCGGTTCGACAGGGCTATGCCCAAACGATGGGTCATCATGCCGCCGTTCGACAAACCTGTGACATAGATGCGCTTTGGATCAATGTGGCGCTGGCGGGAGATGTCGTCGATCAGAGCGGCGATGAACGCGATATCATCGCTGTCCGAGGTCATGGCGTAGCCACAGCAGCCCCCGGCATTCCAGGTACCGGCACGCTGGGTGCGGCCAACACCTTTCGGAAAGGCGACGACGAAATGCTCGCGCTCGGCAAGCGGGCTCCACCGCGCCACCATGGAATCCGGGCTGCCGCCACCGCCATGGAGCGCGATCACCAGGGGCGCTGGCGTCGGACCGGGCGCACCGCCAAGGAGATAGTCGCGGGCCTGGCCTCCGACATCGATACGATGTTCTTCAACGCCCGCCCGAGCTTCCGCATGCGCGACGCTCTGGGCCAAGGCACAGCCTTGCGCAAAAAGCGCCACGACCGACACAAGGGCGCATGTGAGCAGTTTCTTCACGGGAGCACGGGGATCAATGCTCAGCGACATGCAATCCTCCGACAATGAAATCATAGGCCGCCGCCTGCAAAGGCTTCTGCACAGCGATACTCTGTTCGCCGAAATTCATACGAAGGTCCTGCCCTGGCGTATAAGCGGGCCAGGCGGGGGCTCCGTCGCATGCGGGTGTCCCGGTACGGGCAAATGCTACCCAGCAGGCAGACATCACGTTGGACATGTCGCGATCCTGCGCGCTCAGGAAATGCTCAAGCGGGGTGCCGACCCAGGACTTGAACACAAAGGGAATTTCCGTGCCGTGCCATGCGCCGAGGCGAGAGCCACGCCGCACGGTGGCGCGGTAGTCGAAATAGTAGAGGTAGGACGGTGCGCCCGCCGAGGCGGCAGCCGCAATCCAGCGTGAGGGCGCAACGAAGACGAGGTCGCCCAGCGCACGGCGACGAAAGGTTTCGTCACTTACATCAGCCGGATAAAGCGCGCGCAGGGCACCCACATTTCCGCCAAAGGCCGCGTCCAGCGCCCCGTTCGGTACGCCAAGCGTTTCCAGCACACTGGCTTCGTCGGAATTCGCGCCAATGATCAGCGGCACATCCAGGGCGCGCCCTTCATGAAACGCCCGCGACGGTGCCTCCGTCACCAAACGCCCATCGATGAACGGACCGAAGCCCAGCCCGCCCTGCAGCCCGCCTTGCGCGTTGATCCAATCTTCCGGGGTCTTGGCGCGCAGATCATCGCTGCTGGCGTCGGCCCCAAGGCCGATTGCGGCGGCGTAGCGGATGCCGGCGGCTTCTGTCTGCGCAAGATTTTGCGGACGCTGAAGACCGCCCCCGGATTCCACGATGGCTTTGGCAAACAGGCCGCGGGCGTTTGGGTTGGCGAGCAGAAAAAGCGTGTCCGCACCGCCCGCGCTTTCACCGAAGACGGTGACATTCGCCGGATCGCCACCGAACGCTGCGATGTTATTCTGTACCCAGCGCAGCGCCGCCATCTGATCCATGATGCCATAATTGCCGAGCGGGCTGTCCGGCGGCGCTTCAGCGGTCAATGCCGGATGGGCAAAAAAGCCGAGCAACCCCAGACGATAGTTGATGGTGACGAGAACAACACCCTGACGCGCAAATTCACTGCCGTCATAAAAGCGTGCGGTCCCCGATCCCAACCGATGGGCGCCACCATGGATCCACACCATCACGGGCAAATGCGCGCCGGCACCTGCGCCTTGTGGCTTCCATATGTTGAGCGTCAGGCAATCCTCACTTTGCCGATCGACGCGCCCCACGCCACCGGCTTCTTCACGCATGGGCTGTGGGCATCCTGGTCCATATTCGGCTGCGGAGCGCACGCCGGTCCATGGCACCGGCGGTGCCGGGGGGCGCCAGCGCATCGGTCCAATCGGCGGTGCCGCGAATGGGATGCCCTTGAAGGCGACAACGTCATCCTGTGCGGTCCCGGCAAGACTTCCCTGGTCCGTCGTGATGATCGCGTCCGCCGCTGGCCCTTCATCGGTGTGCGCCGGCGTGCAGGCAGACAACATGGCGGCAAAGGTCATTGCATAGAAGGTCGCAAAGACTTTCATATCCCATCTCCTCCATACCCGCGCACCTGACGCTTGTGTGCCGCCTATGGGACCCGTTCTTCTTTCGCAATTCACCCCCACCCATTGTCACGACAACTTGCCGCCGCCATGGTGGAAATGGCGGCGGCAAGCAGATCGTCAATATTTCCAAGTCAACTTGGCGCCATAGGTGCGCGGCGTGTTGTAATATCTGTTGTTGGCAACGTCGACGACTTGGAAGATCTTGTTGGACAGATTCTTGCCGTAGATATCGAGGCTCCAGCCATAGCCCGATATTCCAGCCGAGACGTCGTACATCACGTAGTCTCTGGAAATACGCGTATGATTGGCGTCGTCGTAGCCGCCGCCCTCAGCCTGGAGGCTGGTCGACACGAAACCCTCAAGTCCGCCGCCCAGTTCTCGGGAATAGGCAAGTTGCCAGTTGACGATGTAATCGCGGGAGCGATTGACACGCAGCCCGCTGATATCAACCGTCGAGCCCTGGAAGATGATGCTGGAGCCGTCATCGAATTTGCCATTCGCACCGGACAGGCCAAAATTCGTATAGATCTGACCGCCCGCCAACGGCGCGGTGGCCACCAGTTCAAATTCCCCGCCATAGAGATAATTGCCGGGAACATTGTCGATCACAAATTGTGAGCTGGTCGATGAGATCGCCGTCGTGACCTGCGTGCCGTCGTTCTTGGAATAGTAGAACGCCAATTGCGGGCGTAATTTGACCACGCCAATGCGATAGGCGCCCTTAAGGCCGACTTCGCCGCTGATCACATCTTCGGGATCATACGGGACCTTGGACTCAAATCCCGGCTCGACGGTTGAGTTATAGCCGCCGGCGCGATAGCCGGTCGCCACACGCCCGTAAAGCGTTGTACCGTCGACAATCTTGTAGGTGACGGTCGCGGCGGGCAGGAAGCGGTCCCACTTGCGGTCATAGCTGGTGAGTGGAACCGTGACATTCGGGGCGCCGGCGCGAAGATCGTCGCGATGAAATGCGAACGACTTGTCGTCGGTCTGGTAACGCGCCTCGACACTGAAATTCAGGCGCGGCGTAAGGTCGAAACCGGCCGAGCCGAAGATGGAGTAAGAGGATAAATCCTCTGTGCTGTAATCAGCTTTCGCCTGCCCGTTCAACGCCGTGGAGACAGCATACGCACCGGTATAGGCGGTGGAGCGCCGGGTGAACCCTTCGGATGAGTAGGTCTGGTAATCAGTGCCGATGATCCAGGTGAACGGGCCGCCATCCTTGGAGACGAGGTGCGCCTCATAGCCGGAGCGCTCAAAATCCTCTTGCTGATTGTCGACAATGTCCGCCGTCGAAAGGCCCAGCGTCGGATGCGTGATGGTCGCCACGCCGAGGAAATGGTCGAGATCGTCCCAGCGCACGCCCTTCCGGTTCTTGTAGCTGGCCAGAACCGTCAGTTCGCTTGAACCGAAATCGTAGGTGAACTGACCGAAAGCTGAGTCCTGATCAATCGTCGTCGTTCCAAGATCGCCGTCAAAACTAATGTTGGAGCCAATGCCCTTGCGCACATCATAGCTGGGGTCCAGGGCCAGGTTCTGGCCGTTGGGCGTGAAAGACGGCGCTTGGGAATGTGAACTCTCGATGGTGGCGACGAGGCGTGCCTCCGGGTTGATGTCATAAGAGACGCTGATGCGCCCGCCCCGGTCCTCACGCTTGTCAAGCGCCGCACCCGTAACGGAATCCTTGATATAGCCGTCATTCTGGTCGGATGTGTAACCCGCGACGCGCACCGCAACGGTGTCGCTGAGCGGAGCATTACCGATGAATTCGAACGAGTTATCGCTCACCGAATTCGTGCCCACACGCACCCGCGCCTCAACGCGCTGCGACGGCTCGGCATTGACGACATTGACGGCACCGCCAACGGCGTTGCGGCCATAAAGCGCGCCCTGCGGGCCTCGATAGACCTCGACATTCTTGACGTCGAGAAAGTCTATAGCGCTGTAAGTGCGACCGCCAAAACCGCCGCCGGCGACAAACTGGCCATTGCGGTATATGCCCGTCGTCGATTCCGACGTCGACAACCGCCCGCCGCCCTGGCCACGCAGTGCGATGTCACTAAGATATTCCGGGCCGGAACTGACGAGAATGGCGCCAGGAACCTGGCGGACATAGTCCTCAACAGTCTGCAGGTTCAACTGCTCGATGTTCTCGCCGGTCAGCACGCTCACGGATGCGGGTACATCTTCAAGTGCTTCCGCGCGCTTGCGGGCAGTCACGATGATTTCTTCCAGAACGACCGGCGCATCATCATGCTGTGAAACGGTCCCGCCTTGGCTATCGGCCGCCTGCGCCGAGGCTGATTGAGGCAGCAGAACCGCGGATAGCACAGCCACGCTCGCGCTCAAGGCGAGCCTATATTGAATACCCATGTTCCTCCCCTTAGCGACTTTCCGCCCGTGGCATATTGTGCGCCCGAGTGGTTGATACGACTTCGTATCATTGGATACGTTGGCGTATCAAGCGCAATTTTGCAGCCCAGCCGTAATTTTAAGGTTTCAGCGGAGGTCCGAAGGCGTTTAGTGTCAATGATGCTGTCGGCGAGCAGGAACAGCGGATCAATCTCCGGTAAGTCTATGACTATAAAGACCTTTTCAGAGATCCTGGAAAACCACCGCACAGACCGCAAGGAACAATTGCTGGCCTTGGCGTCCGAAGTGATCTGTGAGCGTGGCCTGCATCAGGCGACCATGGATCAGATCGCGGCGCGCATCGGCCTGTCGAAAATCGTGCTCTATCGAAATTTCGGCTCGCGCGACAAACTTGTTCACGCTGCCCTGGAGCGAATTGTCGATCTCATTCTGGAAGTCGATCAGGCGCCCGCCGATTGGTGGACCCAACGGGTGGCACGCACACTTGAAGTGGCACGCGCCAATGCAGCGGCGTTCAAGTTGGTGGTTCGACACTCAGCACATGACCCGGAATTCGGGTGTCATTATGAAAAGCTGTGCAAAGCCATTGTTTTGCGGTCGGAAGATCGCGTCCATGAAATACTTGGTGATGCGGATGACGCCACACCAGGCGAGGAAAGACTACTCGGCGAGTCGATCATGACTTTCCTGCTCGACGCGTTCGTGCGCTGGATCGATGAAGGAAAGCCTGAACGTGACGCCGAGTTCTTGTCCTGGCTTGCGAAGTCCATTCGCGCGATGGCCTATTATTGGAGAGGGTCCTGGCCACCGCAGACGGAACCCGGCCATCCGGCCCCGTAATCGGCGTCGCACCCGTCCGTTGGCGTTCTCGATGCTGCCTTTCTGCCAGGGACTGTGCGGACCGCAGAACCAGTTCGGCAGGGACAATGACCGCCAGGCGCCGACAAACTCTGTTCCCCGGTCGAAAGTGATGCTGCGGCGGGCGGGGCCGGGCAGGGGAGCCAGGGCATCCGTGACCCGGGACATGACGCCGGCGGAGCGACGGTCCTCATTGCCCAGTAACCGCAGATATCGGGCTTGTCGCTCCTGCAGCGAGGTGACGTTGCTCTGGCCATGCTTGCGCACAAAGATCACCAGATCCGCCTCCCAATGGCCGAACTGGCTGCGATCACCGAGGTCCGAGGCTTGCGGCCTTTTTGACGACGGCAGTGCCGCCGGGCTACAGCCAGCCCAGCCGCGCCAGAAGCCCGGAACCGCGCCAGCAAACGGAATATCTGCCGACGCGTCAGACCCAGCAGCGCTGCCGCTCCCGTCACCGTCCGGTAACCGCCGGCGACCTCAGCCAGAACCTCGACCCGCGTCAGCTCCTGTGCGCTCATCATCACAAGCACCATCACGCCCTCCAATACCGGAGACCCGATGGCACAAGGGTGACATCTCTATATGGCGTTTACACCAAAGGCAGATTCACGCTGAAGTGCGACGGGGTTGAACATCCTGTTATCCTGTTCGCTC
>NZ_JBMDKJ010000032.1:0-71420 GCF_057809655.1 Niveispirillum sp. FG148 | reverse complement strand
TGCCATCGCCCACCGCTCCTGTTGGCGGCCAAGGGGCTCCGTTCAAGCCTTCAGCCGCACAATGGCTTGCTTACATCCTGTCCATCGGCGGGCTGGCTGCTTCCCGCATGGAATGCCCATTTCGGGCATGTTAGTGAATCATGACATCTTTCAAGATAGCTGCCAGCAGGAGCGCGAACCTTGGTCCTCCGCCAGAAGACAGCAGATCTGAGGCTTCAGGATCTGAACATCGGCGACACGTTCGATCTCGGGGACTATCTCATGTCCCGCGAGAAGGTGTACGCATTCGCCTCTGAATATGACGCCCAGCCTTTCCATCTCAGTGATGAGGGGGCGGTGGGTCACCCGATCTTCAAGCGTATGGCGGCCAGCGGCTGGCACACGGCCATCGCCATGCAGAACAAGCTCGCCGACCTCTGGAAGGGTACGAAGATCCGGGGGCTGGCGGGTTCTGGCGTGGAACGGATCAAATGGCTGGCGCCTGTCTATGTGGACGAAAATTTGCGCTGCATGGTCGAGATCGCCGATATCAGGCCATCGGCGTCGCGGCCCGGTCGGGCCTCCATCACGATGCTGGCGAGCATGCAGGATGAATCAGGTGCGCGCGTCTGCGAAATGGCGCTGACCGGTGTGTTCCTGACTCTCGATCAGGATGAAAAGTAACGAGCCATCATAACGTTAGGGACCAGGAAATGAGCGAGAACAGCGAAGCCATCCGCGAAATCTGCGACAGCATCATCAAGCGCGTGGACCGCGCCTATGTCGCCGAATGCGGTCGCAAGAACGAGCTACCGAAGAAGCTCTGGCAGATGTGGATCGACAGCGGGCTGCTGGCCATGGGTTTGCCGGAGGAATATGGCGGCGCCGGCGGCAGCCTGTATGACATCATTCTGGCCATGGACCTGCTGCACCGCGAGGCCCTGCTGCTGCCGCTGGCCGTGCCGAACTTCATGTCGCGCGAGCCGCTGCTGCGCCACGGCTCGGAAGCGCAGAAGCGCCGCTACCTGCCGCCGACCGCCACCGGTGAGGAATTTTTCAGCTTCGGGATCACGGAGGCGGATGCCGGCACCAATACCTTCAAGATCAAGACGACGGCGATCCGTCAGCCGGACGGCAGCTTTCTGGTCAACGGGTCCAAGACCTACCAGACCGCCTTTGTGGAATCTGCCCATTGCATGCTGGTGGCGCGCACCCAGCCCTATGATGAAAAGAACCGCACGGCCGGCATTTCGCTGTTCATTGTCGATACCAAGCTGCCCGGCATCTCGGCGACCAAGATGGATATCGGCATGTATCTGCCGGAGAAGAACTATCAGGTCTATTATGATGACGTGGTCATTCCCGCCGACGCGCTGTTGGGACAAGAAGGACGCGGGTTGAGCATCCTGTTCGACTCCCTCAACCCCGAGCGGCTGCTGGTGGCGGCCATGAATGTCGGCCAGGCGGACTATTGCATCAAGCGGGCGGCGGAATATGCCAAGATCCGGGCTCCGTTCGACAAGCCGATCGGGTCCTACCAGTCGATCCAGCATCCGCTGGCCCGGGCCAAGACCTATGTGGAAGCCGCCCGCACCATGATGTATCTCGCCGCTGAAAAGCATGACCGGGGCGAGAATATCGGGCTTGAGGCGAACATGGTGAAGATCCTGTCGTCTGAAGCCTTCAAAATGGCCGCTGAAATCGCCATGACCACTTTTGGTGGTGCCGGGGTGGACGTGGCCCAGGACATTCTGCCCTTCTTTATCGCCGCCCAGAACAACACGGTGGCGCCGGTGAATAACCAGATCGTACTCAGCTATATCGCAGAGAAGGCTTTGGGTCTGCCCAAATCCTACTGATCGGACGCTGGTTCACGAAAGGTGCCGCGGCTGTACCCATAGCCGCGGCGCTTCCTTTTGTAGAAGGAGGGTCATGCTGGGCGATAGGGAGCGAGGGACTGCGCACTGCCCATGAAGAAGTCCGAAAGATTGAAGGCGGCGGACATCTGCATCCGTTCGGTTCCGGCCCGCGCCTTCAGTTCGGCTTCAACGCTGGCCGGATCATCGCATTCCAGGCTGTAGATCGCCAGATATCGCCAACGGCCGCCGCTCAGCAGGCGGAAACGCTCGGCACCGACAACGCCGTCCACGGCCAGAACGTCCGGCAGATGCACGGTGTCGTACCAGTGATTGAAATCATCATCCTGACCATCGACGGGATTGCTCAGGACGAGCAGCTTGTATTCAGCCATGCTTTCCCTCATTTCATGCTGATGCGGTGGCCGGATGCCGCCGCTTCCTCAATCGCGGCCACCAGACGATGGCGGATGACCGCGTCGTCAAAACCGGGTGCCGTGGTTGTACCGTTGCGAAGGTCATCGGCCACGCGCGCATACATCTGGGCCACATTGACCCCGAAGCCAGTGATTGCGGGTGGAGCCCACCGGAATTCCGGCGGCACGGTCATGGGGGAGAGGGTTCTGTCCTTGCCGTGTCCGCCCGAGATCTGAAGATCGAACATCTGGGCGTGTCCGCCGGCCGCTGTGATTTGCAGGTCTCCCTGCGATCCGTTGATTTCCCAGAGGAAATTGACGCCTCGCGATTGACCGGCCCTGTAATGAATGGATGCGACGGTTCCGCTTTCCAGAATGCCGCTGACGACAACCTGATCCTCGGCGGTTTTCTCGACGGGCTGGCGCGTATCCAGGCGGATGGTTTTCGGCTGACGGATGGCCATGACGGAGGACAGGCTGGTGAATTCTCCCAGGCAATAGCAAAGGGCATCAATCGCGTGTCCCAGCGGGATCGACAGCAAGGTGGCGCCATTGCGCTTGTCGAGCAGATAGACGTTGGGGGGATCGACCCAATCCGCCCACTGAAGGCCTGAACCGACCATGGTTGTCGACAGAACTTCACCGATATAGCCGGAGGCAATGAGCGACCGGACATAGGCGATCACGGGCGCGTAGCGGGCCTGCAGACCGACGATGCCATGCACGCCGGCTGCCCGCACCATGGTCGCCATCTCTTCGGCTTCCCGCAGCCCGTTACCCAGGGGCCATTCGCAATAGACATGCTTGCCGGCGGCCGTCGCCGCCTTCACCAGCTCGTGATGATGCGGCACCTTCACCGTGACGGCGACGAGATCGACATCCGGGCAGCGGATCAACTGTTCTGCGTTGCTGTAACCCCGCTCAATGCCAATATCCAACGCCGCCGCATCCGCCGACACCTGTCGGGTGGTGCTGACGGCCGCGATTTCAAACCGGTCGGACAGGCCTTTCAGTGCCGGCACATGGGCCAGTGCTGCCCAGCTTCGCCCCACTTCATATCCGATGATGCCGACGCCGATCTTCTTCCCGTCTTGCATTGGAAATCTCCTATTGGCCGTGGAGGGCCGCTGTGCCGCCGCCATCGGCCACGAATTCGGAACCGGTGGAGAAGCTGGACTCATCACTGGCCAGAAACAGCGCCATATTGGCGATCTCCTGCGGACGCCCGATCCGGCCCATGGGGGTCATGGTGTGGAGCTTCTTCATCAGCAGGGCGGTGGTATCCTCGTTCTGCCGCCAGGGTTCGAAGATGGGCGTGTCGATGGGACCGGGATGAATTGAATTGCAGCGGATGGGCATGCCGCGGCGTGCGAAATTGACGGCGATGGATTTCGTCATCAGCCTGACCGCCCCCTTGGTGGCGGAATAGCCGGGGTCCGTGGCGGTGGCCAGGATGCCGGCATTGGACGACATGTTGATGATCGACCCGCTGGGGCCGCCCGGATTCCTCTGCATGGCCAAGGCGCCGTGCTTGCATCCCAGCATCACGCCCGTGACATTGACCGCGAACAGCCGGTTCCAGGCGTCGATCTCAATGGCCTCCAGCGCTCCCGGCCCCAATATGCCGGCATTATTGACCATGACGTCCAGCCGCCCGCAGGCGTCGGTGACCTGGCGCATGGCGGCGATCCATTGATCCTCCCGCGTGACATCCAGATGCAGGAAGGTGGCCCCCGTGTTGGCTGCGATCTGCTGGCCGATCTCGTCCTTCACGTCGCCCAGGAAGACTTTCGCACCTTCCTCTACAAAACGTTCGACGATGGCGCGGCCAAGGCCGGATGCGCCACCGGTAACAAAGGCGATCTTTCCGTCAAGTCGTCCCATGCGTTCCTCCCTTTCTTTGATTTCAGCGGGCACCTCTGTGCGCGTCACACGGAAATGCTGATCTTGCCGAAATGGGCTTTCGCCTCCTGATGGCGAAAGGCGTCGCCAAGCTCGGCCAATGGGAATGTCCGGTCCAGGACGGGTCGGATCGCATTGGCTTCCACGGCGCGAACCATGTCGAGCTGGTGCTTGCGGCTGCCCACAGTCAGGCCGATGATGCGACGGTTGCCGTGAATCCCCAGGGCCGTGGGAAACTGGATAGGCTGGCGGCTGAGCGCGCCCACCAGATAGAGCGTGCCGCCGACCCGTAACGCCTGCATCGGTTGCGATAGATCGCCACCGACCACCTCCACTACATGATCCAGGCCTCGCCCGCCGGTCAGGCAGCGTGCGGCAGCACCCCATTTTGGGATCGCGGTGTAGTTGATGACATGATCGGCGCCGATCTCTTGCAGTCGCGACATCTTCTCATCCGTCGAGGTCGTGGCGATGACGGTCGCACCCGCCGCCTTGGCGAACTGGATGGCGAATACCGACACACCGCCGCTGCCCTCCACCAGGACGCTGTCCCCCGGCTTGATCCCGCCCTCGACAACCAGCGCCCGCCAGGCGGTCAGGCCGGCGCAGGGCAAGGTGGCAGCCTCGGCATCGGTCAGGTTGCGTGGCGCCGGGGTGAAGTCGGTCTCCCGCATCACCACGTATTCGCTGGCGAAGCCATCGACATGGTCGCCGCGCATCCTCGCGGTGTGCCGTTCGTCGGGATGGCCATCGGGCCAGTCGGGAAAGAAGGTGCCCATGACCCGATCCCCGACCTTGAAGGCCGTGGCATCCGGCCCGCGCTCCACGACCTCACCGACACCGTCAGAGAGCAGAACACGGCCCGGTGCGGCCGGAATGAGGCCGACGGCGACAAGATAGTCGTGGAAATTGAGCGAACTGGCCCTGACCCGGACGAGAATCTCCCCCGGACCGGGGGTTGGCACCTCCCTATTCACAAATCCAAGGTTGACCAGGGAGGCAGGCCCCCCGAGCACCATTGCCTTCATCGTCATTCTCCGCGCCGGCGTGCCGTTCGGACCCATTCCTTGTCCAACAGCATGCGTCTGACCAGCCTCCATTTGATCGGGCCCAAGCTGCGGCGCGGTCAATCAACAGCAGTTGCCGCACAGGACAAGAAGGTAGCGAATAGTGATGGAGGGCTGCCCAGCCCGTCGACAATAGTTGTGCAATGCGAATTGCACTGCGCTTTTTAGGAGTTGCGCCATGAAGGTCCTCGTGCCGGTCAAACGGGTGATCGACTACAATCTCAAACCGCGCGTGAAGCCGGATGGTTCGGGCGTTGATCTGACCAATGTGAAGATGGCGATGAACCCTTTCGACGAGATTGCCGTGGAAGAGGCGGTCCGTTTGAAGGAGAAGGGCGTCGCCAAGGAAGTTGTGATCGTGTCGATCGGGCCGGCGAAGGCGCAGGAAACGATCCGCACGGCCCTGGCCATGGGGGCGGACCGCGGCATCCTGATCCAGACGGATGATGAGGTTGAGTCATTGTCCGTTGCCAAGCTGCTGGCCCGGGTCGTGGCCGACGAGGGGCCGGCGCTGGTCATCCTGGGCAAACAGGCGATCGATGATGATTGCAACCAGACCGGACAGATGCTGGCGGCCCTGCTGGGGCGTCCCCAGGGGACATTTGCCAGCAAGATCGACATTGGCGACGGTGCGGTTCAGGTCACGCGTGAAGTGGATGGCGGATTGGAGACGGTCAGCCTGCAACTGCCGGCCATCGTCACGGCGGATCTGCGCCTGAACGAACCCCGCTACGCATCCTTGCCGAACATCATGAAGGCCAAAAGCAAGCCGTTGGTCACAAAGACGCCGGCTGACTATGGCGTGGATATCGCCCGTCGTCTGGAGACCCTGCGGATGAGCGAGCCGGTCCAGCGCAGCGGTGGGGTCAAGGTCGCTGACATTGATGAACTGGTCGCCAAATTGAAAGCCTTGGGAGTTGCAGCATGAGCGTGCTGGTCTGGGTTGAACATGACAATGTGACGGTCAAGGATGCCACCCTGTCCGCCGTCACGGCGGCGGCCAAAATCGGTGAGGTGCACCTGCTGGTGGCCGGCGCCGCCTGCGCCGGTGTTGCCACGGCGGCGGCGGTGATTGAGGGGGTCGGCAAGGTCTATCTCGCCGATGACGCGTCGTACGCCCATGCCTTGCCGGAGAATGTGGCGCCGCTCGTCGTCGGGCTGATGGCGGAGCATGAGGCGTTCATCGCGCCCGCCACCAGCAACGGCAAAAACATCGCTCCACGCGTGGCGGCGCTGCTGGATGTCATGCAGATCAGCGACATCCTGTCAGTGGAGGCGCCGGATACCTTCACGCGTCCCATCTATGCCGGCAATGTCATCACCACGGTGCGCAGCAAGGATGCCAGAAAGGTGATCACCGTGCGCGGCACTGCTTTTGCCAAGGCGTCGGCTACCGGGGGAAGTGCTGCGGTGGTGACCGTCTCCGGTCCTGGTGACAGCGGCCTTGCCCGCTTTGTGGGTGCGGAACTGGCGGCATTGGACCGGCCCGAGCTGACCAGCGCCAAGATCATCGTTTCCGGCGGGCGGGCGTTGAAGGACAGCGAGACGTTCCGTCAGGTCATCTTCCCGCTAGCCGACAAGATCGGTGCTGCTGTGGGCGCCTCACGCGCGGCGGTGGACGCCGGATATGTCCCCAATGACTATCAGGTGGGGCAGACGGGCAAGATCGTGGCCCCGGAAATCTATTTCGCTATCGGCATTTCCGGCGCCATCCAGCATCTGGCCGGCATGAAGGACAGCAAGGTCATCATCGCCATCAACAAGGATGAAGAGGCGCCCATCTTCCAGGTGGCCGATATCGGCCTGGTTGCCGACCTGTACAAGGCCGTTCCCGAACTGCTGGCAAAGCTCTGAGCGTAAAGCCGGCATCGCCCCACCGCCATTGGGATCTCCAAAGGCGGTGGGGCGATGACCGAGCCCGCGGGCCTGATCAGAACAGTACGTCGTGATTGATGATGCGGGTGCCATCCATGGCGTCCCGGATGCGGCGCATCAAGGCCAATGCACCGGCATCGACATGGTCGGGCAGAAAATCCCGCTTCATCTGTCCGATGCCATGCTCGGCGGTCAGGGCACCGTCGAACTGCCGGACAACATCATAGACAGTCGCTTCGATTTCGTGCGCGCGGGCCAGGGTGTCGTTGCCGATATGGGCTCCGATATGCAGATTGCTGTCGCCCAGATGACCGAAGGTGACGATCTTCACATCCCCGAACGTGGCTGTCAGGGATTGGCGGACTGCCTGGGCGAACGCGTCGGCCCGGCGGATATCGACACTGACATCGAAGGAGATGAAGGGGGCCATCTCCCGCACCAGGATTTCCGATCCCTCGCGCACACGCCACAACTCGCCGACCTGCTTCAGCGAGGTGGCGGCGACGGCATCGACAATCAAGCCTGCGTCGAACGCCACTTCCAGCAGGCTGTTGAAAGCGGCTTGATCGGCCGCCTCGTCGAAGCCCATCAGTTCCAGCAGGACATAGAAAGGCTGGCTGGGATCGACGGGCCGTCGCGTTGCGTCGTGACCGGCGACAAGCGCATAATAATCCTGCCACATGACCTCGAAGGCCGACAGTTGCTGCAGGCAGCGGGCGCGCACCAGCAGGTCAAGCACGGCCTGGAAGCTGGGAAGGGAGAGGAAGGCCACGAGTTGGGTGCGGGGCTGTGCCACCAGCTTCAATACGGCGCGGGAGACGACGCCCAGCGTTCCCTCCGAACCGATGAAGAGTTGCTTCACATCATAGCCGGTATTGTTTTTCAAATACCGGTTCATGGCGCTGACGATGGTGCCGTCGCTAAGCACCGCTTCCAGACCCAGAACATTCTGGCGTGTCATGCCCCAGCGGATCACCCGGTTGCCACCGGCATTGGTGGCGATGGTGCCGCCGATGGTGGCGCTGCCCTTCGCCCCCAGATCGATCGGGTAAAGCAGCCCCTGTTCCATCGCCGCGTTCTGCACAGCTTCGACGGTGGCGCCGGCCTCAACGGTGGCGGTCAGGCCGACGGGATCGATCTCGACAATGCGTGCCATGCGCTCCAGGGAGATGACGATCTCCGCCGGTCCGGCATAGGCGCCACCGGCAACGCCTGTCCGGCCGCCATGGACTACCACCCTTTGCCCACGGGCATGGCAGAGCGCCATGATCCGCGAAAGCTCATCGGTCGATGCCGGCCGCACGATGGCGGGCCCTTGGGGGGGGACAGCGCGAAAAGGATCGCAGGAACGAAGGGTGACATCGGCACCGGTCAGCAGGCCGCGATCACCGACGATGGCATGCAGATCCGGGAGCAGGGTGGTTGGGGTGTTCGTCATCAGGCCGCCTTCGCATCGCGCCGGATCTGGATCAGTTCGATGGCGTAGCCGTCGGGATCCTTCACGAAGGCAAGCTGAGGTGCGCCTTCACGCAAGGTTTTCGGGGCGGTGCCCTTGACCCCGCCATAGTCGGCCAGCCGGTTCCACATAGCAGTGACGTCGGGCACGCCGATGGCGATGTGCCCATAGCCGTTGCCGTGCGTGTAGTCTTCCGCCTTGTCCCAGTTATAGGTCAGTTCCAAGGCAGCGGGCCCATCGCGGTAACCGGCAAAGGACAGGAACAGGATGGAGAAACGTCCCTCCGAGAAATCGTACCGGTCCAGCAAATTCATGCCGAGACCGTCGCAGTAGAAACGAAGGGAAGCATCCACGTTGCGGACCCGGATCATGCTGTGCAGGACGCGGGGGCTTTCGGCATCCTCACCCCAGACCCAGAACGGGTCGATATCGGCTGAACCCGGCATCGTGTTTCCTTAGATAAGCGATTGAACCCAATCGCTTATCTATCAGAAATCCAACGCGCCCCCGTTATCCTGGGCCGCAATGTCCTTTGCTTTGTGCCGTGTGTGACATTGTCCCATGCCGCCTTACGCCGACAGGCGCTCGGGCCGCTGGACATTGGTGTTCTCCCCGGGCAGGGATTGCTCGGAAAGGTGCATGGCGCGAAATTCCCGCGGAGGAAGACCATAGGTTGCTTTGAACATGCGGCTGAAATGCGCAGCACTTTTGAAGCCCGACATGTAGGCAATCTCATGGATCGGATGCTCTCGCGTGCGGGGGGCAATCAGCCAGTCCCGCGCCTTGGGCAACCGGTTCTGCCACAGCAGTTCGGAGAAGGACGTGTTGTTGGCCTTCAGGACATAACACAGGTAACGTGGCGAGATTCCGCAGTTTGCGGCGACTTTATCGAAGCAAAGATCGGGATCCGTGATGTTCATCATGATGTAGTTCTCGATATCGCTCAGGCGCCGATCCACCAGCGTTTGGCGCTTGGGCATATCGATGTGACAGCTACGCAGATGGTCTCCTATGGCTTCCAGCATGCTTTGGACCAGTGGCTTCGCCGCGCGCTGGCTCAATTGATCCCCATGCTCGATGAACAGATCGAGCATCTGTCGGACAACCTTGCCGTCTGCAGAATCCAGATGGAACGGTTCATAGAATTTTTCGGCTTCCTGGAGATGGGTGTAAAACATATCCGGGGGCACGATGACCTGAAAGGACTCATGCGAGGCTTCGCCATCCCGGCATAGCGTCGCATGGAAAGGATGGTTCGAATCCAGGATGCCCGATTGCCCGGCCTTGATTTCACACTGGCCTTGCGCACGCACGATCTTCACCGACCCGCGCGTTACAAACCAGATCACCCGCAAGCCGACCCGGTTCTTGCGTATATGCTGATACGCCCGCCGATAGGAAAGTTCTGAGATTGTTGAAATGTGCGTTATCGAGATGGGGTAATGAAGCGCCTTGTCGAACCTGACGCCTGTGAAATCTCCATTGGCGCACTCCAGATTTCCATCATAAAATTCACGTTTAGTCAGCGCAGAATAGGCCTTCAAGGCCTCGGAAGGATTGTAGCCATCGTTGGTATAAAGCCGTTCCATCATTTCCTCCCAGTAAGCTGTGTTTTTTAGTTTCAGGATCGTCGGCGCAGATTTTGTTACGCTTGCGACACCCGTCGGCTTCCAGCAGACGCTATGGGCGATTCTTTATCTTCCATCCTGCTTAAGGATCAGATCGTCACCCCTTCTGGAATGATCATTCAATATGCGAAATGATGAGTCAAGCGGGGAACGGCACTCATTCGATTTGTGGACAGGTATTCACCTGATGTGACGGCTGGAAAGGTGGTACAGCGGGGCGGCCTGGCACCAATTGGGTCGCCCCGCCTTGTTCAGGCTTTGAAGGAGTCTTTGGCCGATCGCACGGCGGCGAACGCCTCTACCGCCCGCTCCACGCCATATTCGGGCTTGATGAGTGGTGCGCGCAGAAACGGGTTGGTGGCGAGTTCATCCGCGAGCAGGGAAGGCACCGTCGGAACCCCGTCATCGACCATCTTCTCCAGCAACTGCGCCCTTGCGATCGTGGCGGGGGAGGGGTCGATGCTGGCGGCGAAACGTGCATTACTGCGGGCATATTCATGGGCCGCATAGATACGCGTGATCGGAGGCAGTTGCGCCAGACGGCGCAGACTGCTCCACATTTGTTCCGGTGTGCCCTCGAAGATTCGTCCGCATCCAAGAGGGAACAACGCGTCTCCGACAAAGGCAACGCCTGCATTGGGGGCATAGAACGCCACATGACCCAAGGTGTGCCCTCCAACATCGATCACGTTGAACGGCGTGGCGCCAAGAGTGACGATGTCGCCGGGGGCAACAACCTGATCGATTTCCGAAATTTTGCGTACCTCTTCCGGCCCGATGATCTTTGCACCCGTTGCCGCAGCGATTACGGCATTGCCGCCAGCATGGTCGGGATGCCAGTGGGTATTGAAAATAAAGTCGATCTCCCAGCCGATCTTTGCTTTTTCAGCCAGGATCGCCTGCGCATCCGGGCTGTCGATACAGGCGACTTTGCCGGTGAGCATGTCCTTGCACAGGAAGGCGTAGTTATCTTCCAGGCAGGGAAACTGATGTATCGTTAGGGACATGATGTTGACTCCGGATTCTCGCCGTGAACCATGGTGACGTTCTGGTTTGGCCAAACGCGTGGGCAGAATGCCATGGCCGTCATGGTCCATCCCTGCACCCAGTCTGGCCTGTGGGAGCAGGTCGTGCCTCAAGTGTGTTGAGTCTCGCGAAAGCCTGTAACAGGCTGAGTATGTGACCGCTAATGCGATGGGGCAGAAGTCAGATGCCGTCCGCGCCGGGCCGACCGCTGGACAAAAAGGGCCAGGGCCTCGGTCTGGTCCTTGAAGAAGAATGCAATTATGGGAAAATGGGGGAGAGGAAACTCATGGGCGCCAGTACGGCCGGGAAATTATGCGCTGTATTTTCCATTAGCCCTGACGTTAAAGGGAAATTTTGGAAGCCGTACGCGAGTGGGGCATCGTGTCTCTAACATTTCGGCAGATATAAAACTTTCCATTTAGATGCGGATTGATCGTGACGCCATGCGTGTTGATTTCAACCAACGAGAACTTGATGAAGGTAGGAACACTATGACATCGAATTGCGATGCGACGGATAGTGCAAAAGGGGGAAGCGTCAGGTCCGTTCTCGACATTCTGACGTTCCTGGCGACAACCAGCCAGCCGAGTGGCGTCAACGCAATCGCCAGGGCTTTGTCGATTGCTCCAAGTTCCTGCTTTAGAATTCTCAAACAGTTGCAGGCTTCGGAATTTGCGGAATTTGATGAGGACACCAAATGTTACTCGCTGGGATGTGGAGCCGCCGTCCTGGCGCGGCGGGCGCTCGACCCCAACAATGCATTCGTGATGCTGCGTCCGAGGCTGGAACAGTTTGTCGAAGCCCATAACGTTGCAATCGGATTCTGGCGCCTGCTGCCGCGCCGCCGCATGGTGCTGGCCGGGTTTGTCGAAGGCCACAGTTTGATGCGCATCCAGATGACGTTAGGACAGCGCTTGCCGATGCTGGTCGGCGCTGTCGGGCGTGCCTTTGCTGCGGAACTTTGTATGCCGGAAGATGAATTGAAGGCGGATTTCGAGCGTTTGCGCTGGCAACAGCCACTGCTGTTCGAAGAATATCGGGCGCAGGTTCTGGAGTGCAGGCGGAAGGGCTATGCGGTTGATCGGGATAATTTCGCGCACGGCGTGACTACGGTGGCGGTGGCTTTGCGCGATGCGCAATCGATCGCCCGCTATGGTCTGTCAGCTATCATGTTCAGCGGCTCGCAGACCGAGGAGCGGGTAACGATGGTGGGCGAAGCCCTTACGCAACTCGTCAATTGGGCGGCATCCAGGATCCACTGAAATCACCCCGCCAGCGCCTGCATCCGATGCCCGACCGTCTGATGGCAGGCGCCGGGAAGGGATGCAGGCGGTTCGCCGGCAATCAGCCCCAGGAAGCGATCACATCTTCCGCATCGTGTATGTCGGGTGACGGGGGCCATTGGATGGCGCCGGGCGTGTGGGAAAACCGCGGCGCCGGTGCCGGTTGCACCACCCCGGCCGATTCAACGAACGTCTCACGCGCCACATTGTGGGGATGCCTGGGCGCCTCGGCCAGGGACAGCACCGGTGCGAAGCAGACATCCGTACCCTCCATCACCGCACACCATTCATCCCGCGTGCGGGTGATGAAAATGTCGCGCAAGGCCTGGCGCATCTGCGGCCAGTCCTTGAAGGACATCTGCGGCTGGGTCAGCGTATCGCCAGCCCCCGTCTTTTCCAGCAGCAACGCATAGAATTGCGGCTCGATGGAGCCGATGGAGATCCACTTGTCATCGGAACACCGGAAGGTTCCATAAAAGGGCGCGGCCCCGTCGAGCAGGTTGGCCTCGCGCTTGTCCTGCCATTTGCCGCCGGCATGAAGCCCATAGAACAAGGACATCAGATAGGACGCACCATCGGTCATGCCGGCATCAACAACCTGGCCCTGGCCGGTGGTGCGGGCGTGCAGCAGGGCCGCCAGTATCCCGGTGACCAGGAACATGGCCCCGCCACCATAATCGGCGGCGATGTTGAGCGGGGCCACCGGCCTGTCGGCCGGACCAATGGCATGCAGTGCGCCCGTCAGTGCCAGATAGTTGATGTCGTGACCCGCCGTATGGGCGTAGGGACCGAATTGCCCCCAACCGGTCATGCGGCCATAAACCAGCGCCGGATTACGTGCCAGCATGACATCCGGCCCCAGGCCCAGCCGTTCCATCACGCCGGGTCGATTGCCTTCAAACGTGATATCCGCCTTCTGCGCCAGACGCAGACAGGTTTCCACAGCTTCCGGCGTCTTCAGATCCAGGGTGATGCGGCGGCGGCCCCGCGCATCGGGTCGGTAAGCGGGCGGCGGTGGCGCGCCCTTGCGCGCGATCTCCACCACATCGGCGCCCATATCGGACAGCATCATGCCGGCGAAGGGGCCGGGCCCGATACCGCCAAATTCCAGAACCTTCACGCCGGTCAGCGGGCCTTTTGCCATTTTCACAATCCTCGATTTCCAGTCAGCGGGAAAGATAGCCGCCGTCAACAGCCAGCACATGCCCGAAACAGAAAGTGGAAAGGTCGGAACTGAGCCACAGAACCGCCTCGGCGATCTCCTCCGGCGTCCCCAACCGGCCGTTCACGCTCAACATTTTTGCCAATGCGCGGCTGTCCAGCCCGACCCGGGCGACATTTTCGGCCATCATGGGGGTATCAATGCCGCCGGGAGCGACCATGTTGATCCTGACACCCTTGTCGCCATAGGTCATCGCCGCACCCTTGGTCATGGCCACGACGCCGGCCTTGGTTCCGCTATAGACACTGCCGGTGAGGTGTGGGCGCTGGGCGCTGATGGAGGTGATGTTGACGATAGTGCCGCCGCCCTGCGTCAGCATCTGCTTGATCTGCCGCTTCATGCCCAGGAAGACGCCACGGAAATTGACGCCATAGAGCATGTCGGCCATCTCGTCGGAAACGTCTGCGAACAGGCTCGCTTCCTTGTCGATGGCGGCGTTGTTGCACGCACAGTCCAGCCGGCCATAGGTTTCCAGTGTTGTAGCCATCAGGGCGTCCACAGAGCTGGCATCGGACACATCGCAGTGAACAAAGCGGGCATCGCCTCCTGCCTGACGGATGGCTGCCTCCACTTCCCGTCCAGAGGCCGTATCAACCTCCGCGACAATGACCTTGGCCCCTTGCTGGGCAAAGCCCTCGGCGATGGCGCGTCCCATGCCACGGCCGGCCCCGGTGACGAGCGCCACCTTTCCCTCCAAACCATAATTCTTCATCGTTGATCACCATTGTTGTGCCCCGGCATCGCCGTGGCCGGTGTGGATCTGCGGCACGACTATAGGCCTGTGGTGGAAAATCGCT
This sequence comes from Niveispirillum sp. FG148, assembly GCF_057809655.1. Taxonomy (NCBI): domain Bacteria; kingdom Pseudomonadati; phylum Pseudomonadota; class Alphaproteobacteria; order Rhodospirillales; family Azospirillaceae; genus Niveispirillum; species Niveispirillum sp. FG148. Next base: position 56,913 of record NZ_JBMDKJ010000032.1, on the reverse strand, counting down.
GTGTCCAGCGACGGCAACGCGGCTGTTCTCCAGCCGCAATGACACGCCCGGAATGGCGGTCGCGTACAAGTTCGCAATCAGCCACGGACAAGAGGCAGGGTGCATACAGAGAGCTATGCTGATCGGTCCGGCCCGATCATGCGACCGTGGGAATGAGCGAGCGGAATGACCAAGACAGCCACCAGTCTGGACGACAAATACACCCGACGCAGCGGCCGCGTCTTCCTGTCCTCCAACCAGGCGCTTGTCCGGCTGCCGATCGACCAGGCGCGTCGGGATCGGGCCGCTGGTCTGAAGACGGCGGGATATATCTCCGGCTATCGCGGATCACCGCTGGGGGTCTATGACGCCGCGCTTTGGGCGGCGCAGAAGCATCTGGATGAACATGACATCCGCTTCGCCCCCGGTCTGAATGAGGAATTGGCGGCGACGGCGATACGCGGCACCCAGGAACTGGCCTGGTTCGGAAAGTCCGAGTATCAGGGGGTCTTCGGCCTTTGGTACGGCAAGGGATTGGGCGTTGATCGTGCCTGTGAGGCGCTGAAGCTGGGCAACCTTGAAGGGGCGTCCGCCACCGGTGGCTTTCTGGCCGTTGCCGGCGATGATCACGGCGGCAAATCGTCGGCCAGTGCGCATCAATCCGAACATACGTTGATCGCCGGCTTTCTGCCGGTTCTTTATCCGTCCACGACGGCGGAGATCATTGAATTCGGTCTTTACGGCTGGGTCTTGTCGCGGTTCAGCGGCCTGTATGTCGGGCTGAAATGCGTCACCGACACGCTGGACCTGACCGCGTCGGTGGAGCTGCCGGATATTTTCCGCTCCTTCATCCAGCCTAACATCCAGATGCCGGTGGGAGGGCTGAATGTCCGCAACACCAAGTCGCCCCTGGAACTGGAGGCGCTGACCGTCAATCACCGCCTTCCGGCGGCGCAGGCATTCGTTGGCGCGAACCGGTTGGACCGGGTGGTGCTGGATGCGCCGCATCGGACATTGGGCATCGTCGCGGCCGGCAAGGCCTATCTGGACTTGCGGCAGGCCCTGGCTGATCTGGGCCTGACCGAGGAGCGCTGCCACACCCTTGGCATCCGCCTCTATAAGCCCGGCATGATCTGGCCGCTGGAGCGGGAAGGGGCTGTCGCCTTTGCCCGGGGGCATCGCGCACTGCTGCTGGTGGAGGAAAAGCGGCCGGTCATGGAGGATCAGTTTGCCCGGTATCTTTATGATCTTCCGGCGGATAGCCGGCCGGCCCTGCTGGGCAAGCATGACGCGACCGGTGCTGCGCTGCTGCCATCGGTCGGTGAACTGAGCCCGGCCCTGATCCGCCGGGCCCTGCGCACCGTGCTGGACCAGATCGGCATGGGCGATGGCGAATTGCATCGCATCCAGGACCGCTTTCTGGAGCTGGAGAAGCGCTCAATGGCCTTCGGCGGGGGCAAGGTCCGCACCCCCTTCTACTGTTCGGGCTGTCCCCACAATACCAGCACGAAGGTTCCCGACGGCAGCTATGCGATGGCCGCGGTCGGCTGTCAGGGGCTCGCCGCCTATGTGATGCCGGAGCGCCGCACCATGCTGCCCATGCCGATGGGTGGTGACGGCATGCCCTGGGTGTCCGTCGGACCGTTGGTGGAACGGGAACATATGTTCCAGAACATGGGCGACGGCACCTATTCCCATTCCGGCCTGCTGGCGATCCGGGCGGCTGTGGCGGCCAAGGCCCGCATGACCTTCAAGCTGTTATACAATGACGCGGTGGCGATGACCGGCGGGCAGCCGGTCGAGATGCATATCAGCCCGGTCGATATGGTGCGCCAGCTTGTCTCCGAAGGCGTGTCGCCTGTCGCCCTTGTATCCGACGCGCCGGAGAAATATGCGGGCGCTTCGCTGCCGGCCGGCGTCACCGTCCATCACCGTGATGACCTGGACAATGTTCAGCGCATGATGCGCGAGCAGGAGGCCACGTCCGCGATCGTCTACGAACAGACCTGCGCCACGGAAAAGCGACGCCGGCGCAAGCGGGGAAACTATCCTGATCCCGACAAGCGGGTCTTCATCAACCAGGATGTCTGCGAAGGATGCGGGGATTGTTCGGTCCAATCAAATTGCGTCTCGATCCTGCCGCTGGAAACGGAACTTGGGCGCAAGCGCAGGATCGATCAGTCGACCTGCAACAAGGATTTCAGTTGCATCAAAGGCTTCTGCCCGTCCTTCGTCACCGTCGAAGGGGCGAAGATCGCCATGCGGGCCGTTGCCGACCCTGGCCGACTGGATGCATTGATCGCGACATTGCCGCCGCCGCCCGTAGCACCGCTGGGCAGTGACGGCTATAACATGCTGGTCGGCGGCATCGGCGGCACCGGTGTTCTGACCATCGGGGCTCTGCTGGGCATGGCCGCACACCTGGAGGGCAAGGGTTGCACCGTCCTGGACATGACGGGCATGGCGCAGAAGGGCGGGGCGGTCACGGCCCATATCCGTGTCGGGCAAACGCCGCAGAGCTTGTATTCCACCCGCCTCGGCGTTGGTTCCAGCGACCTGATCCTGGCCTGCGATGCTGTCGTGGGTTCTGGTCAGGACCTGCTGAAGACGATCAAGCCCGGCGTAACCGCGGCCATTGTCAATCTGGATGTCACCCCCACGGGCGAGTTCCAGACCAACCGCGCCGTCGACCTGGGTGAGGACAGTCTGCCGGCCGCCATTGAAACAGCACTGGCCGGTGGCCCGATGCACAAGCTGCGCGCGTCGTCTTTGGCCACGGCGCTGATCGGTGACAGCATCGCCACCAATGTCCTGATGATGGGATATGCCGCGCAGAAGGGACTGCTGCCGGTCACCATCGCCTCGATCATGCAGGCGATCGAACTAAACGGCACCTTCGTGAAGGGCAATCTGCGCACCTTTGCCCTCGGCCGTCTGGCCGCTCACGTGCCGGAAGAACTGGCCAGGGTCATCAGCCCCGTGAGCAAGCCGGAGGAAGAAACGCTGCGGTCGCTGATCCAGACGCGGATGACGCTGCTGACAGCCTATCAGAGCGAAGCCTATGCCCAGCAATACCTGGATTTCGTCCAGGAAATGGAAGCGGCCATCGCCGCCAGAAAGGTGGCAGATAGCGGATTGCTGTTGCGGGAGATCGTGCAGACGCTTGCCAAGCTCATGACCTACAAGGATGAGTATGAGGTGGCCCGGCTGCACACCGATCCAAAGTTCTGGGAGCGGCTGCGGGAGCAGTTCGATGGCGATTTCAAGGTCAAGTTCCATCTGGCACCGCCCATGCTGCCGGGCCGTGATGCGTCGGGGCGGCCGCGCAAGCGGGCCTTTGGAGCTTGGATTTTGCCTGCTTTCCGGTTGCTCGCCCGCATGAAGGGGCTGCGGGGCACGCCCTTTGACCTGTTTGGCTATACCGCCGAACGCCGGATGGAGCGGCAATTAATTGCCGACTATCAGGTGATGATGCGGCAGGTGGTGGCAGAGCTGGATCAGGGCCGTCTCCACGCGGCCATCGAGCTGGCCGGTGCGGCCAGCGACGTGCGCGGCTATGGTCCGGTGAAACACGCTGCCTATGAGCAATATCTGGCGAACCGGAAGCTGCTGCTGGACGCCTTCACCAAGGGCCCGCTGGCGCCGCCGGCAAAGGTTCCCGTGAACAGTGTGACCCAGCGGGCCTGATAAAAAACCCCGCCCCGGTCGAACCGGGGCGGGGTTTTTTATTTGGGGGCGATGCCTGGGAACCCCTATCTGTCGACCCAGGTGACGGTGTCATCCAGGGTCGACCGGCGGGAGCGGAAGCTGTTGGCTGGATGCTCTGCCACCGGGTAGCCAAAAGAAGCACCCAGCACGACCAGGCGGTTCTCCGGGATACCGAAATGATCGTGGATCAGCGGGGCGTGGGCAGCCAAGGCCGCCTGGGGGATCATGCCGATCCCCAGGCTTTGCGCCGCCAGCAGCAGGGTTCCCACATACAGGCCGGTGTCGATGGTCCCATAGGTGCCCAGATCGCGTTCGGAGGTGAGGATCAGGGCATGGGGCGCGCCGAACAGACGGAAATTCTCCAGCGCCTGTTTGGCCGATGCCGGGCGGTCGCCATAGGCAATGCCGACGCTTTCATAGAGTTGCCAGCCGACCTCCCGCTGGCGTTCCTTGTAGACGCCGCGATAGGCGCTGGGAAAGGCCAAATCGGGCTGCATGGAAGCCGCCCCCTGTGTCATCTCTTGACAGGCGCGCTCGAACAGCCGGGCGCGGAACCGCTCCGTTCCTTCACCCTCCGTGACGATGACCTGCCAGGGCTGTGAATTGCACCAGGAGGCCGACATCTGGGCCAGTGTCAGCATCTGCCGGATCGTGTCGCGCGGCACGGGCTCCGGCCGGTAGGCGCGGCAACTGTAGCGCCCGGCCAGCAGCCGGGAGAGCATTGCGGCCTCCGGGCTTAGCGCCTCGTCATCGCCCAGCGGCTTGCGATCGATTTGCTCCATTATTCCACTCCCAGAATTGCGGCGCTTGTGGGCAGACCGCTGCCTCCGGTCACCAACATGGTTGTCACACCGGGAACCTGATTGACCGCCTGGCCGCGCAACTGCCTGACCGCTTCGGTAATGCCATTGACACCATGGATATAGGCTTCGCCGAGCTGACCGCCATGCATGTTGAGGGGCAGGGTGCCGCCGATCTCGATATTGCCGTTCTTGATGAAGTCCTTGGCTTCACCTCGGGCGCAGAAGCCATACGCTTCCAGGCTGGGCAGGATGGAGGGACCGAAATGATCATAAAGGATGGCGGCCTGGATGTCTTTCGGACCCAGGCCCGACTGCGCGTAAAGCTGGCGCGCGGTCGCAGCGCTTTCATCGCGCGGAGAGATGTCGTCACGGTAGAAGCCGCCAAGCGAGACCGAGCCGCCGGGAGACCCTTGCGCCGCCGCCCGGATATAGACCGGCTTCTGACGGAGATCGCGCGCCCGCTCCGCACTGGTGACGACGATGGCGACCCCGCCGTCGCTTTCCTGGCAGCAGTCGAGCAACCGCAACGGATCGGCGATCATGCGGGACGCCTGATGGTCGGCAACAGTGATCGGCTTGCCATAGAAGAAGGCATTGGGGTTGGTGGCAGCGAATTTGCGCGCCGTGACGGCATAATTGGCGAAATCCAGGCTGGTCGCCCCGGTTTCATGCATGTACCGGCGCATCATCAGGGCGATCATCGCGGCCGGCGTCATCAGGCCGGCGGCCCCATGATAGGCGAAGATGACATTGTCACTGGTTGGCGGCAGCGAATGCATGGGCGTTCCGAACCGGTACTCCGACCGTTCATTCATGGCGCGGTAACAGACCACGACCTTGGCGACGCCGCAGGCAATGGCCATGGCGGCCTGCTGCAGCGGCGCACAGGAAGCACCCCCTCCCTGGCCGATACGGGAGAAGAATTTCAGATCCCTACCCCCGATGGCGCGGAAGATCTCCTGCTCGCTGTTATTATCCATGACGAAGCTGGACATGCCGTCCACCTCGCCGGGGTCGATACCGGCATCCGCCAGCGCGGCCAGCGTCGCCTCCACCGCCAGGCGCAACTCGCTGCGGCCGGAGTTCTTTGAGAATTCGGTGGCGCCATAGCCGGCGATGGCGGTCTTGCTGCTGAAACTATTCATATTCCTGATCCTTGGGGCTATGCCGGGCGCTGATCACACGAGGCGGAAGCGCAGGCCTGCCACGTCGCCGCGGCGCACAAATTCAGTCGTCACGGCCGTGCCAATCGCCACGCTCTCTGGTGGCGTTCCGTCCATCGCGGCCAATATCCGCACCCCTTCCACCATATCCGCCAGCACGACTGGATGCGGGGAGGTGAAGCCCGGCAGCGGGGGGTGGTGGTGGATGACATAGCTGTGGATCACGCCTTTGCCGGACAGGGGATATTCCTGCCAATCGAATGAACGGCAATGGGGGCAGCAGGGGCTGGGCAGACTACGCAATGTTCCGCAACCGGAACATTTCTGAACAAGCAGGCGCTGGTCTACCAAGCCCCGATAGAAGAAGTCAAAATCGCGGTTGGAACAAGGGGCATTGTGTCCCCGGCCGTTCTCGACATTATTGGACATGGTCAGGTTCCTTCAAACTGATACCGGCCCATTCAAAGCGGCCGGCAGATGCGTGTCACGTAGTCGTTCCACTGTACTTCCTGAGTCTCGCCCCAACAGGAAAGTCCCAATTGCGGGCTTGTCCAGCGGGTCAGGCCGGTATGGCAGAGCGCGTTCTGCCAGCAATGCCAGGGTACGGAGCAGGTCACCTCACCTTCGAAACGGAACTCCCGTCCATCTTCCAACACGCAATCGATGATGTGTCGGATTGGCCGCAGGCCATCTTCTTGGGCGCGTTCGGTGATCTTGGAGTATTTGGTCAGGCGCAACTGCTTGCCATTGTCGTAGACCCAACCGTCACTCAGCAGCCGGTCGGGGGAGACGTCATACAATCCGGCCCAGTCCGGACCGCGTTCTGGATCATCCAACCCCGATATGCAGAAGGCGAAATCCTCAGAAAAGGCCGCATTCATCCACGTATAGGGCGGCATCCGATGGCCGTTCTCCGGACGGCGTTCGCCCCAGGAACGGTCGCGGATCGTCAGATTGTCGAAGGCATAATCCGCTCCCGCATAGGTGACCTTACCCATGGAACGCATGGTCTGTTCGAAATGCTGGTTATTGCCCCGCATGATGGCCGGCTGTACGGCCTGCTGCACCATGTCCAGGTCAAACCCACGGTCGACATTGCTGTAACGGATGCGCATCCGTTCCATCGGCTTCTCGAAGTCGACAGTCAGCCCGTTTGCCAGGGTGATATTGCCAGCCTCGTCGAAAATGGTGTCGGGCGCGAAATTCCGGAAATCAAACAACTCGCAGGCAAGCTGATCCCGCTTGCTGCCCATATGAACGAACAATCCGCCCGTGCAGAGATGAAGGTTCGGATGGGTCCAGATGTGGATGAAGCCATGCATGCCGGACTGGGGCTCGTTGAAGCCCCAATACCAGGTTTCCGTCATTTCATGATGTTTTTCGGGCAATGAGCGCCCGTGGTAGAAATCGTCGCCAGGGCCGGGTGTGCCGAAATTCCGGCTGTTTTTGGTCCATTCGATTGCTTCAGACATGGTGGGTCTCAGCCTCCCTAATGGCGTCGAGGATGGCGATCTCATATTTCGGAATGTAGATGGTGCCGGCCACGCAGAGCGGGATATCCGAGACCGTCGGCAGCATCAGCGAGTTCAACGATCCGATGCAGGCGATCATATTGCGCACCTCTCGCCAGACGTCGAAATATCGTTCAGAGACCGGATCGAGGGTGTAGCCGCACAGCTCACGGTAGGTTGAATAGAAGTGATCCCAATGTCCGATCCGCTGCATGAAAGGACGGATGGTTGTCAGATCCTCCACCGGATCGCCGATATGGCTGAACTCCCAGTCAAGGACCGTGTCGATCCGGTTATCGCGCATCAGGAAATTGTGAAAGCCGAAATCGCCGTGCACGCGGCAGGCGGGGCGCTGGACCAGATCATCCTTATGTCGGCGCAACCAGTGCAGGCCAAGGGCCAGACCCGGATGGGGCAGGCGTTCCCGCTCCATGACCCGCCGATGCAGATCGTCCAGTTCGGTCCCGAGGACATTGCGAATGTCTGTATCCGGTTCCGCTGTCCCGCGATGCAACCGGCCCAGGACCCCGGCACAACTTTCCGCCCATAACCGGCAGGCGTTCACGTCCGTCGGCAGGATATGGTTGGCAGGCGTTCCGGACCTGAATGAAACGGCCATGAAGGCGGACGCGAACGGCGCCGGGTCCTTCTCCAGCCACAGCGGCTCGGGCACGGGGAGGTCGAGGTCGGCCATCGCTTTCAGGACGGGAAATTCACCGGTGACGCTGGAGCCCGTCGGCAGGCCAAGCCCATCCTTGCGGATGACGATGGCACGCTCCCGCGCGGTCGCTGCATCAACCAGCCTGACAATATAGGTGGCCTTGGAATAGCCACCCATCAGCCGCTTGACGCCGACGACCCGTGTCGTTGACGGTTCGATGGCGCGGCGGTGCATCCAGGCTTCCAGCAGCGGGGCGGTGATCTCGACCGACGCCTCATCCTCTGCTTCAGGTCGTGTGTCGCCGCGTCCGCCGGCATAGGTGCTGCCTGTGCCGGCACTGACCACCGGGTCCATCACGCTGTGATAATCAACCAGGAACCGGCGTACCGCATCATTCAATGCACCGCCGTCCAGGGTGGACCCACGTTCCAGGGCCTCCGTCAATCGGGCGCCGACATCCTTCTGCCAGACGGCGTCCCATTTGCGGGTCCGGGGCGCCCTTTGCCCGTGGATAGTAAGGCGGGAAAGCAGTTTCTCCTCTGCGGTCCGTGCATTGGCCAGTAGGGCCGGATCGTAGCCCACCCGCGCCAGTTGGTAGGAAAGTGCCGTCGCGGCCATGTGCGCTTCTGTCAACTGATCGCTGGTGAGATTGTCCGCCCTGGTCAGGCGTTCAAGGAATTGCAGGATCGCTTCGAATACTTTTCCGCTAATGGCATCCATGAATATTGTCCTTCTCCCGTGTATGGAACCCGGTTCATACGTTGAGAGATGCTGTGCTGACGGGGCGTGCCTTGGCCCATCTGACGACGACCAGGAAAAGCAGTGTCGCCACCAGCAAGGCGGCGGCACACCCCAGGAAGGCCGGCTGATAATTGCCATCCAGCATGAACAGCCAGCCGATCAGCGGTGTGACACCGAAGATGAAGGGCAGTTTGATCGCGTAGCTGTAGCCCATGGCCTTGCTGACGCCGGCGGGGCCGAACAGGGCGGCAAGAACGGCCCCATGCAGGGTCACCAATGGAACGGTCACGATGCCCAGGATGGCGGCAATGATGGGGAAGATGGCCGTCGGTGCCAGCACCAGCAGCAGCCACATGATGATCTGGGTGAAAGCAGCCAGGACCAGGGCCATGGACGCGCCCAGCTTGTCCGACAGCCATCCGAACAGCAGCGTTCCGAAGATGCCGGCACCTGCGTAGAGGGACAGCAAGCCGGCGGCCTGCGCATGTGACAGATCGCGGCTGACGGCATAGGGAACGGCGTGCACGGTATAAGCGGTGCCGATACCGGCCAGAATGCCGATGCCCAAGGCCAGCAGCCAGAAATCGCCGCGACGGAAGAAGCGGATCGTCGGTGCGGCCATTCTGCCGGCGGTCGCCTGGCTGTCACTCTCCGTCGGTCTTTCGCTGACCAGCAGCAGCGGCAGCAACAGCGCGAAGGAGGCGATGGCGAAGCCTTGATAGATCGCTTCCCGGCCCAACGCCGGCAACAGCAGCGCCACCAGGAAGGGCGTCGCGAAAAGCACCAGCGGCAGATTGATAATGCTCAACACTTTGCCACGGCCCACGGCCACCCATCGGGTCGCCAGCGTGACCGGCCCCAGCACGGCGATCAGGCTGGTGCCGGCGCCAATCAGGGCAAACATCGCGATTGCGACGCCATAGTCTGCCCCAATACTCAATCCCGCATACCCGATACCGTTGAGGATGGCCCCCGCCATCATCATGGCGCGGACCGGCAGTTTACCCATCAGCCCCCCTAGCAGGGCGGAAAAGATGCCAAGCGCGGATATCAGGGCGCTCATGCCGAAGGAGGCCTGTGCCCGATCCACCGCGAAATGAGCCTCGTTCGCCGTCAACAGAGGGCCGAAGGAACCGAAAGCCAAGCCCATGCCAAGATTCTGGGCAACAAAACAGGCGGCGATGGTTCGTTGACGGCATTTGCGATCATGCCGTTCATTGGTGTCGGACACAGGCTTCCTCCCATTGTTCCACGCTATTGTAAAGCAGTCTGGCCCTATCGATGCGGCCAGCAAGGCAATCGCTTATGCCTGCCACCGCAGAACGCAGGTGTCCGCGGTGTGGATCGGAGGATCATTTCCGACCTGATGCGTCGTTGTCCCGCCACAACGCCATGCTGTAGTAGCCAACACTGCTGAGCCAGACCATGGCACCCATGATCGTGCACGGAAGAATGCCCCCGGACGGTTCTATGTGTCCGCTATCGGCTGTGAGGGTGGTGCCAGCGTGGGGGGGCCGGAGCCCACACGGCCCTTGTCGGCGATGATCGGGGTTTTCCTGAACATGGATGATCTCTTTATCGGCTCCCACCCGTTTCTCCTGGTCATGTGGATCTGCCGTTTCTGACCTTCAGTCTAAGGCAATCCGTCCGATGCGAAGCGACTGGCACGGCAATGGATCATATCCCTGGCCGTAGTGCGGTTGACGCCTGCCAAGGCACGATTTGACTGCTGCCGGTTTGACGTTTGGCTGTGCCTGCAAAGGTCCAGGCAGGCATTGCACCCGTCGCCGCTTCGGTGTGCAACCGATGTCTGGGCAACTTTCATGATCGACAAACATGTCAACCGATCTTCCTTTTAATCTCGGTGCGCTTTCGGCCTGGATGGATGGCCAGAGGATCGGACAGGGGCCGATCCAGGAGGTCCGGCTGCTCACGGGGGGGACCCAGAACATCCTGATGCGCTTTCGCCGGGAGGGGCGGGACTATGTTCTGCGCCACCCACCGGCCAATCCCCGTGCCACAAGCAACCGGGTGATGGCGCGGGAGATCGAGCTGCTGGGCGGCTTGACGGGCAGCAAGGTGCCCCATCCCGCTTTGATCGCCGGATGCACGGACGTGTCTGTGCTTGGCGCGGTCTTCTATCTGATGGAGCCCGTGGATGGCTTCAACCCGACGGTGGCGCTCAGCGCCCTTGCGGCCGGCGATGCCGCCGTCAGACATCGGATGGGTCTGGAACTGATGGACGGTCTGGCCGCGCTGGGCGATATCGATCCGGTTGCCGTCAATCTGCAGAATTTCGGCAAGCTGGAAGGTTTCCTTGACCGGCAGACTGGCCGCTGGGCCTCTGAACTGGCCGGATTCTCGCAGTTCGCGGGATGGGAGGGGCCGGCGGCCCTGGGCAATGTCGAGGCCGTCGGGCATTGGCTTGACGATAACAAGCCGTCCTCCATGAAGGCGGGCATCATCCATGGTGATTTCCACATCGGCAACATGATCTATGCCGACGATGGCACCCTGCTGGCCATCGTCGATTGGGAAATGGCGACGCTGGGTGACCCGCTGGTCGATCTCAGCCGGGTGCTGATCAGTTGGCCCGACGCTGGCGTGCGCATGCCCTACACCATGCGGGTCGACCGCCTGGACGGGTTCCCCAGCCGGGATGAGATGGTCCGGCGCTATGCGGAACGCTCGGGCCGCGATCTTTCGGCCCTGCCCTGGTTTGAGGTGCTGGCCTGCTACAAGCTCGGCATCCTTTTCGAAGGAACGCATGCCCGCGCCCAGGCGGGCCTCGCCGACAAAGCAACGGGCGACCGGCTGCATGGGGCAGCGGTCGCCTTGCTGGACAATGCCCGCCGGATCATCGCGCGGGCCTGAACGATCTGGAGCAGCAAATGGATTTCGACCTTTCCACTAAACAGCGTGAATGGCTGGACCGGGTGCGGGCCTTCATGGCGGCACATGTGGTGCCTGCCGTTCCGACCTACTATGCCCAACTGGACCGGGAACGCTGGAAACAGCCCGATATCCTGCAGGAACTTAAGGCCAAGGCTCGCGCCGAGGGATTGTGGAACCTGTTCATGACGCCGACCGACCATGATCATGGCGATTACCACGGTGCGGGGCTGAGCAACCTGGAATATGCTCCGCTGGCGGAGGAGATGGGCCGCGTCGTCTGGGCGTCGGAAGTGTTCAATTGCTCCGCCCCCGATACGGGCAATATGGAAATCCTGCACCGGTACGGCACCGAGGCCCAGCAGGAGCTTTGGCTGAAGCCGCTGATGGCGGGTGACATCCGCTCGGCCTATGCGATGACGGAGCCCGACGTCGCCTCCTCCGACGCGACCAATATGCAGACGGAAGTCCGGCGCGACGGCGATGACTATGTCATCAATGGCCGCAAATGGTGGATTTCGGGTGTGGCGGATCCGCGTTGCAAGGTGATGATCGTCATGGGGCGCAGCAATCCCGACGCTCCGCGCCATCGCCAGGCCTCGCAAATCCTGGTGCCGATGGGGACGCCGGGCGTCACCATCGGCCGTAACATGACCAATTTCGGCTATGACGACGCGCCGCACGGCCATTGTGAGGTGAGTTTCGACAATGTCCGTGTGCCGGCCGCGAACATGCTCCTGGGCGAGGGCAGGGGATTTGAAATCTCCCAGGGCCGCCTGGGGCCGGGCCGCATCCACCATTGCATGCGGATCATTGGTCTGGCCGAGGTGGCGCTGGAAAAGATGATCCGCCGACTGATGAGCCGGTCGACCTTCGGCAAGCGGCTGATCGACCATTCGGTCTGGGAGCAGCGCATCGCCGACGCGCGGATCGATATCGAAATGGCGCGCCTGCTGACGTTGAAGGCCGCCGACATGATGGACAAGGTCGGCAACAAGGTGGCCCGGCTGGAGATCGCCATGATCAAGGTGGCGGGCCCGCGTGCCGCCCTGCGCATCATCGACAACGCCATACAGGCCTTTGGTGCCGGCGGGCTGGACAGCGATGCGGGGACGGCCGCCCTGTTTGCCCGTGTGCGTGCCCTGCGGATCGCGGATGGGCCCGACGAGGTCCATGCCCGGACTATCGCCCTGCTGGAACAGAAGCGCTATCCGTAATAGGGTTTTGTATGGGACCCGTCGATCCACGGATCGACGGGTCCCATGCTTATCTGTGCGGTCAGAACCGGTACTGCAGTTCCATGCCATACATACGCGGCCGTCCCGGTGCCGCGGCATTCACCCCCAGCGAAGCGCCCTGCGCCAACCCGCCGACATAATAATCCTTGTTTGTCAGGTTGGTGGCGAAGGCGCTTAAGGTCATATCCGTGCCCAGCACGTCGGACCAGGACACGCGCAGATTTAGCAGCGTATAGGCTGGCACCCGCGTGTCCGGTGTCAGGCTGTTATAGTGGTTGCTGAAATACTGCCCGCTCTGTGAATAGACGTCACCACGGATCGCCAGGTCGCCCAGCCGGCCGTCGAGAGGCAGTTTGAGCTGCACATAGGCTGTGCCGGCGGTTTTGGGCGTGTCAGCGTAGGAATCATAGACGAACAGATTGCCAAAGACGATGGACCGGTTGCGGGTATAGGCAGCGTCTGTATAGGCGAGGTTGCCGCCGACCTCCAACTCGTCGGTCAAAAGGATGGAGGCCTCGACCTCGAACCCCTTCACCTGGGCTTCGGGTACATTGACCGTGACCGCAACCGAGGTCGGCTGTGCCGGTCCCGGTCCATCCAGATCGACAATGGGGAATTCCGTGCGCTGCACATTCTTCACCCACTGCTTGTAGGCGGCCAGATTGAAGCGGGCCGGCCGGTCGGCCACGGCACCGCTCCATTTCAGGCCTACTTCGACGTCCTTGGCGGTTTCCGGCCGGAACAGGGCGCCGGCACCGGAAGCATCAAACGGCCGCAATGGTGCCGAGCCATTGAGGCCGCCGCTCCGCCAGCTGCCGCGATGGGTGACATACAGCATGGCATCGTCGGTGACCTTATAGTCGGCGCCAATGGTCCAACTGGGTTTGTCGAACTTCACCGACAGGCTGTTGGTCGGATAGTTGCCATAGACATTGCCGTCGGGCAGATGGTTGAGCCGTACCCGCTCCCAGGTGTGGCGGAAACCACCCGTGATGCTGACATCCTCCAGACCGGCGGAAGAGAGGTCATAAGTGGTCTGGGCGAACAGTGCCTTGGACCGGCTGCGTGTCCGGAACGAGGAGGTGGTGCCTGTGGGCGGCAGCACCGGCGCCAGCTCGAAATAGGTCTGCGGCCAGTGGGTCAGGGAGCTTGAGTCATAGTAATAGGCGCCCAGTATATATTCCAGATCACCGCCAGCCGCCTTGCCCTGCACCTGGGTTTCATTGGAAAGGGAACGGGTCGTTTCCAGATTGCCGAAATCCTGGGACACGATATTGCAGGTGCAGATGGCCAGGAAGGGCGAACCCAGTTCCGAGACATTGTAGTGTGATCGCGACCGGCTCCAGCCGAAGATGTTCTTGATGCTGACATCGTCGGAGACGTCGTAGGTGGTGGCATTCGTTAGATAGTGATTGCGCCCGCTGAAGAATGTCTTGCCGCTTCGCAGGTCCGTGAGATCGACCGTATAGGCGCCCAATTGCTTCTGGCGTGCGATGGCGGCGGGGTATCCGCCCGGATTAACGCCCGGATGGGCGGCGACAAAGGACGCCCAGGCTCCCGGTCCAAACACCGCGTCAAGGGCGGGACTGAAAAGGAAAGCGGCGGAACTGGCCAGCGGCAGGCCGGTGACGGCATCGGTCGACCCCGGCATGTTTACGCTCCACGGCACCACGCTTGTCGAGTTGCCGCCCGAGCGGGTGTATTCGACGACTGTGGTGTTCGTGAGGTTCTCGCTGGGATTGAAGGTGACCGAGGCGCGTCCGCTCTTGCGGTCGAGCTTGCCAAGGCGCGGGTTGAGATTGTTGCCGCCGTTGAAGATATTGTGCTGATAGCCGTCGCGGTTGGCGTAGTTGGCGGCAACCCGTAGCAGGAGCTTGTCAGCGACGACGGGGACATTGAGGACCCCTTTCAGGTCGACGTAGTCGTAATTACCGTAGGCAGCCGAGACGCTGCCCTCCTGGTCCTTGCCTGGCTTGGCGGTCTGGAACAGCACGGCGCCGCCCGTGGCATTGCGCCCAAACAGCGTGCCCTGCGGCCCCTTTAGCACCTGCACCGATTCCATGTCGTAATAGTTGGAGGCGGAATTGCCGTTCGCCTGGACTTCATTGACATAGGGCACGACAGCCAGGGCGGAGCCGCTGAAGGCATCGATGGTCTGGCCGCGGATGGAAAAGGCGATCTGGTTCGATCCTTCGGTTTCCCGGATCGTCAGGCCCGGAATCGAGCGCTGCAGGTCGGCTTCCGACCGAAGCTGCCGGTCCTCGATCTGTTCCGGGGTGAAAGCCACCACGGCGACCGGAACATCCTGGAGCGCTTCTGCCCGACGGCGTGCCGTCACAACGATTTCCTGCCATTCCGGCGCGGGTGCCGACGGGCGTTGTTCCTGGGCGGCCGCGGCACCGATGTCCACGGATGCGATGGCGGCGCCGCATAAAAAAATCCCACGCAACTTTGAGTGCATATCTTCCTCCTGTTCCTTATGATTTTTGAGCTCGCTTCGTTCGGCAGCTTTGGCCGTCAAGATGAAGCGCGAGGAAAATAGACCCTATGCTCAATTGGGGTGTTGTCCTGACAGGTAGGCTAATTTGTCTGTGCTCTTGTATGGCGTCAGCAGACAAGCATCGGCGTTGCCGGATCGCTAAATGGCGGGATAGTGGGAATTGAACCGTACCTGTTTGTCTTCCAGTCTGCCGTCGGACAGCAGACAGGCGCGGGATTTTGACCATGCACCCCCATTCCACCATGAGAGATATCCGGATGAGCGCCTTTCAGAATATCAAGCTGGTTGTCGAAGCCGGCATCGCCCGTCTGACACTGGCCCGACCGGACGCGCTGAATGCTCTAAGTCGCCCGCTTCTGCGGGAGATGATCACGGCGCTGGACGCGCTGCGGCAGAACCGCGAGGCGCGGGTATTGTTGATCACCGGTGAGGGGCGGGGCTTTTCCAGTGGTGCTGACCTGTCCGCCGGTAACTCGCCTGTCGGCAGTCCGGATTTCGATGGTGGGGAAGTGCTGGAGCAATATTACAATCCGCTGATTGAGCGGATGTTTGCGCTGCCGCTGCCGATCGTATCGGCCATCCATGGGCCCGTGGTCGGTGCCGGATGCAGCATCGCGCTCTCGGCCGATATCGTCATTGCGGCGGAGTCCGCCTATTTCCTGCAGGCGTTCATCAATGTCGGTCTCGTCCCCGACGCCGGCAGCATGTGGCTGCTGCCGCGCCTGATCGGGCGGTCCCGTGCGCTGGCGATGATGATGCTGGGTGAACGCATACCGGCGAGGACGGCCCTGGATTGGGGGCTGGTCCAAGATGTCGTCGCCGACGCGGATCTGGCGACCCGGGCCGGGACGATTGCCGAGAAACTGGCGCGCGGGCCGACCCTTGCCTATGCCCTGATCCGGCAGGGGGTGCGTAAGGCCAGCGAGCAGACCCTGTCCGAAACCCTTGTCTATGAGCGCGAAGCCCAGCGACTGGCCGGCGCCAGTGCTGATTTCGTCGAGGGGGTGGCCGCGTTCCGGGAAAAGCGTCCCGCGAAATTCACGGGCCGATGACACCCTATGAAAGGATAGCCAATATCACCCCGTTGCAGGCCGCGGTTCCGTTCCAGTCTGCAACGGGGAAGTACAAGCCTAAAGACTGCGGCCGCCATCCACGATCAGGGTCTGGCCCGTGATATAGGCGGCCAGCGGTGACACCAGAAAAAGGGCGGCATTGGCGATGTCCTGCGGCAGGCCCAGACGCCCCAGCGAGATGGTGGTCAACGCAGCCTGAAGGCGGTCGGGATGGTCGGTCGTCACGGCCGTCATCTTCGTGGCGATCATGCCCGGCGCGATACCGTTGACACGCACCCCTTCGCGCCCCCACGCATCGCCAAGCGTCCGCGTCAGGGCGACCGCCGCGGCCTTGGACGCGGCATAGGCCGGGTTGCCAATAACGGATTTGTAAGCCCCGATGGAACTGATGATGATGATCGTTCCCTGCTGCGCCTTGAGCGTTGGATAGAGCCCGGTGCAGCAATGCATCACGCTGTTCAGGTTGATGTCGATGACCTTCCGGAAGGTCTCGATCTCAAACTCCTTGCGGCGATATTGCACCATCCCCTGGGCCAGAACCAGAATGTCCAGCCCATCGATTTCCGCCGTGGCACTGTCGATGGAAAGCGGGTCGGCGACATCAACCTGGCGATAGTCCAGGCCCGTTAGGTCGGACCCCTTCTCACCGGCATAGTCCTGCGCCCGCGCCCGGGTGCCCCATACCTGTACGGTAGCACCCTGAGTGCGGAAAAGCTGGGCAATGCCGTTGCCGATCCCGCTGGAGCCGCCGACCACGAGCGCTTTCTTCTCCGCAAGCGAGAGGATGTCGGTGTCAGGCTCTGCTGTCTGTTCCATCATGCTGATATCCGTTCAGTCGCCATTTGTGGGGTCGGTTCCCGTCAGGGCGGGTCGTTTCGCAAGTGTGGGAAACCGGGTGAGCTGATTGCCGCCGCTCACGGGAAGATTAAGGCCGGTGACGAAGGATGGTCCTGCCAGCCACAGGGCGGCCTCCGCGAAGTCTGCCGGTGAGCCGATACGGCCCAGCGGCACCTCTGCGGCATAGCTGCGCTCCATCCCATCCACCTGCCACAGGGGTGACGACATCTCGGAACGGATGGCGCCGGGAAGAATCGAGTTTACCTTGATGCCGCGTGGCCCGTACTCCGTGGCGGCATATCGGACCAGACAATCGGTTGCAGCCTTGGCGCACGCATAGCCATAGACATGCTGCAAAGGATGAGTGGCAGCCATGGAGGAGAACAGGACGATGGAGCCGCCTTCCATCATCGCGTCGGCCATGTGCCGGACGAAGTACAGATTTCCAAAAAATTCACATCCATCGACAGGCGCATGTCTTCCATGGACATGTTGGCGATTGTGCCGCCCAAGGGCAGGGCGGCGGCATTTACGGCTATGTCGATCCGGCCGAAAGCGTCGACAGTGCGGGCAACCAGAGCCTGAACGGCCGCCTCCCGTGCAGCATCACAGGATATGGCAATTCCCCCCGTGCGCTGTGCCAATGTTGCAAGGGGGGCTTCACGTCGGGCGGCGACGACGACCTTGGCGCCTTCGGCCGCGAACCGCTCCGCCACGGCCCAACCGGTTCCCGATTCAGCGGAAGCACCCAGAATGACGGCCACCTTGTCCTGCAGGATCGGCATGTTCCATTCCCTGCTTATACCGAGGCGCCGGCGATATGGCCCTCGCGGATTGCGACCGGCAGAAACCGGGGGGAGTTGGCGTCACCGACCACATGAACGGGACGGTTGCGCTCTCGCAGCGCCTCATAAAGATCCCGGTTGGGCGCATTGGCCGAGACGAAGACCACCGTATCCGCCGGCAGCCGGCGCAGGTCGGAATCGTCGGTGAAATGGGTTGGGCTGACCAGAACCGCACCCTCTTCGACCGCGACGGCGCGGTGGCGGATCAGATACTGGAACGGCCTGCCGCGCATCCGCATCAGGAACGGTTCCACCATCAGCGCGGCCTGCACCTGCTGCGCGACCATCCGCAGGCGCGTGACATAGGTGACGGTCAGGCCCTGTTCCAACAGATATTCGCAGGCACCCAAAGCCTCATAATGACCGACATCGTCGATGACAACGGCTGTCTTGCCCAGATCGGCGGGGCGCTGCATGAACAGGTCGAAGGCCGAGATCACATTGCGACGTTCAAAGTTCCGGATCGGCTGGCCGGGGTGCGAATGCTGGATACCGTCCATGCGCGGCATGGAACCGGTGGCCACGATCACCGCTTCGGCGTCGCTGGCGATCACATCTTCGATATCCATATAGGTTGACAGCCGGACATCGACCCCCAGCCTGAAAATTTCTATCTCCAGCCAACTGACAATATCGATCATGCCGTGACGTGTGGGCGCCTTCGCCGCCGCCCGCAAAGTGCCGCCCAGCAGCGGGCTGGCTTCGGCCAGGGTTACCTTGTGCCCACGCAGTGCGGCCACGCGGGCCGCCTCCATCCCGGCCGGACCGCCGCCGACCACCAGCAGCTTTTTGGGTGCGGGTGCGGGATGCAGCATGTGATCGCCGCGATAAAGCTCGTGCCCGGTGCCGGGGTTGACCGCGCATTCCATATGTCCGTGCTCGGTTGCAACCTGCGCGACACAGCTTTGATTGCAGCCAATGCAAGGGCGCACCTGATCGGCCTTGCCCGCCAGGCTTTTTGAGACGAGATCCGGATCGGCGATCATGGCCCGGACCAAGCCCACCATGTCGGCATCGCCGGAACGGATGACCTGGTCGCATTCCTCCAGCGTGCGGAAGCGGCCGATGACCATGGTGGGCGATTTCACGGCGCGGGTGATCGGCACGCTGGTGGGCAATTCATAGCCCATCGGCTCGTGCATCCCGCCGACCATCTTGGTGTAGCTGTTGTAATTGCCGATGGAGACGTTGACATAATCGATCAGTCCCCGCTCCTCCAGCATCAGGGCCACGGCGAGATTCTGGGCTTCGTCGACACCGTTCACGGTGAGGTCCGGGGCCAGACGGACGCCGACGACGAAATCCTTCGACACAGCGCTGCGGACGGCTTCCATCAACTCAATGACGAAGCGTGCGCGCTCCTGAATGGTGCCGCCGCCATATTCGTCATCGCGCAGGTTGGTGTTGGCCGACAGGAACTGCGCCGGCAAATAACCGTGGGCGCAATGCACATCCACACCGTCCAGGCCCCAGGCTTCCATGCGCTGGGCGGCGGTCGCATAGGATTCAATGATTTCGGCGATCATCGATCGGGTCATCTGCACCGGCACGATCCCGACTTCGACGCTGGGCGTGGGCGAAACCCCCCAAGGTGGAGAACCGTCGCGCGGCATCCCGTGGTGGCCGGCGTGCCAGAGTTGCTGGAAGATCCGCATGTCATACTTGCGGCCGACCGCTGACAATTTGCGATAGCCGTCTTCCAGCGTCGGATCCCACAGATCGATGGCCAAGGGACTGGTCGGATGCACCGATCCGACTTCGATGATGGAACAGCCGGCCCCGCCGCGTGCCCGTGCCTCGTGATAGGCGATCAGGGTGTCGTTCATCTGTCGTTTGCCCAGGATGGTCCCATGGGCCGGACGGATGATCCGGTTCTTCAGAACGATATTGCCCAATTTGATGGGGGTGTGGACGTGCGTGTAGGTCATTGGTTCCTCCCTGGTCTCGGCATCGCGGCTCTTGATGGCCGGTTCCACCTCAGCGTTTGCGCAGAGCGTCAATCACGGCCGGCAGCTCCGGGGCGGCGATCGACTCCATTTCCTGCGCCAGCCCGAATTCGAAGGCTTCGGCGGCACGGGCGGCCGTGATACGCGCAAAGGCACGCTTTGTCCCGTTGACCCCCATCGGCGCCATGGCCCGGATCTTCGCCGCCAACTCGCGGGCGCGGGGCAGCGCGTTGGCCGGCAACTCGACCAGTTCGGTGACCAGCCCATATTGATAGGCCTTCTCGCCGGTCATGATGTCGCCGGTCAGCAGGTAACGTTTGGCCCGGTTGACGCCGATGGATTGGGACCAACTGACGATGCCGCCATCGCCGGCGACAATGCCGACATTCACATGGGTATCCGCGATCTTCGCCTCCCGCCAGGCGACGACGATGTCGCAAAGGGTGGCAATGGTGGCGCCCAGACCGATGGCAGCACCCTGCACGGCGGCAATCACCGGGATTTCCATCCCGGCAATGCCGTAGAACACTTCCCTTGCGTAAGTGACCATTTCGTCGCGTACGGATGATTGCGCGTGCGCCTCAAGGATTTCGTCGAAATCACCGCCGGCCGAGAAGGCCCGGCCATCCGCCGCCAGGATCAGCACCCGAACAGCACCCTTCATGTCGCAGACAGCCCGCAGCGCAGCGGCGAATTCCTTATGCGCGGGCATGTCGAAGCGGTTCAGTAAATCCGGACGGGCCAAGTGTATCTCGGCGATGCCGTCCTCAATCTCCAGACGCAAGGTCGAATAGGGAGAGGTCATGGATGGTATCCCGCATGTCGATGTTCACTGATCCATACGCCTTGACTGGCATCCGGCAAAGAGAGGGGCTTGTCCCCGGCTGAACTCCCTCATGCGTCCGGTCGCAAAGGGCCAATTTTCATAGATCGGAGGGCGGCTGGCACCGGCATTCTGTCCATCAAATGCCGATCCGGCATGAATAAAGGGAGGGGGAATGATGTCGGTGCTTGCAGGAAAGGTCGCGTTGGTGACCGGTGCGGCGAAGGGTATGGGGCGTGCCATCGCCACGCAGTTCGCCCAGGAAGGGGCGAGGGTGGTTGTTGCCGCCCGGAATTTGCCGGAAGCGGAAGCGGTCGCCGCCAGCCTTCCCGCAGAGGCCATGGGGGTTGCGATTGATGTGACCCGGCGTGATCAGTGGGACGCGGCAATGGCGGCAATCGACGCCCGATGGGGCGCGCTCAATGTGCTGGTGAATTGCGCGGGGGTGACGGTGGCGGCGACGACCGAAGCGGTCAGCGAGGATGACTGGCGCCTGCATATGTCGATCAATCTCGACGGCGCCTTTCATGGCTGTCGTGCCGCCCTGCCGTTGATGAAGCAAGGTGGCGCGCCGGGCAGCATCATTAACATCTCATCGGCATTTGGTGTGCGCGTCGTTCCCGGCTTTGCCGCCTATAGCGTATCCAAGGCGGCACTCAACGCATTTACCCGCGTTCTGGCGTTGGAATGCGCTGCCGCCGGCCTGCCTATCCGCGTCAATTCGGTCATTCCAGGGGGCACGGAAACGGACATGCTGGATCGCGTGCTGGCGGAAACGGGCTTGCCGCGCGAAAAGGCCTATGCGGTCTTTTCCCGGATTCACCCGATGGGGCGGATGGGCAAAGCCTCGGAGGTCGCGCAAGCCGCTCTCTGGCTGGCCTCCGATGCATCCAGCTTCACCACCGGCAGCGAGTTGTTTGTCGATGGCGGTTGCACCATCCGCACCTGACAGGAAAGGTCGTACCATGGGTGACGTGGCTATTGTTTTTGGCGGAACCGGCGGTCTGGGGGCTGGCTGCGTCCGCGCCTTGGGGCGAGACTGGCAGACGGTCGCCATTGGATATCGCCGTGCACGCGACAGGGCGGCCGATCTGGCGCGGGAACTGCTTCCCGGCTGCGCGGGCTTCCCGGTGGAATGCGACGTGTCTGACCCGGCCTCCGTCAAGGCGGCGGTGGAGATGGTTTCACAGCAATGCGGCCAGATCGGCACCGCCATCTTCGCGTCGGGCTGCGACATTGAGCAACCGTACATCAGCGAAATCACTAGCGACGAGTGGCGCCGGGTGATCGAGACCGAGGTTCTGGGTTTCACCCACGTCCTGGCCGCCTTGATTCCGGTCTTCCGGCAGCAGAAGAAGGGGAACTTCGTGGCGGTCACCTCCATGGCCAATACCCGGTACATTGTCGGCGACGCGTTGTCCGCCGTTCCGAAAGCGGCCATCGAGACATTGTCACGCGGGGTGGCCAAGGAGGAGGGGCGCCACGGAATCCGCTGCAATACGGTCGCACCGGGTGCCATGGCGGCCGGCCTGGGGGAACGCTACATGGTGGAGAAGTTCACGCCGGAATTCTGGGCCGGCTTCCGCAAATCCATTCCCCTGCGGGATTTCGGGACCGCCGATGACATCGGCGAGGCCGTCGCCTTCTTCGCTTCAGACCGGGCGCGATACCTCACGGGCCAGACGCTGATCGTCGATGGTGGTTATACATTGTAGTTGGGCTGTAAAGACCTCCCGTCTCCCCGGCGCCGCCGTTGACGGCTTGGGAGACGGGAACCGGCAGAGAGAGTGCTGTTTACCGGATGGTCTGTGGGTTCTTGGCCTGTGCGGCAATGTCGTTTGCCGCAATATAGCCGAACACCATGGCGGGACCGATCGTCCCGCCGGCACCGGGATAGGCATTGCCGAAGGGAGAGCCGGAGGCATTGCCCGCCGCATAAAGGCCGGGGATCACGTTGCCGGCCTGATCAAGCACGCGGCCCTTCGCATCCGCCTTCAGGCCGCCCTTCGTGCCCAGGTCGCCCAGGCCGACGGGAATGGCATAGAAGGGCGCCTTGCCGATCGGACCCAGGCAGGGATTGGGCTTCAGGTTCAGGTCGCCGAAATTGCGGTCATAGATGTTGCCGCCCCGTCCGAATTCCGTATCCACGCCGGTTTGGGCATATTCATTCATCCGGCTGACGACGGCCGCCAGCTTCGCGGGAGCGATTTCGATCTTGCGGGCCAACTCGGCGATGGTATCCGCTTTGAAGATATAATGGTCCCACCAGTCGACCGGGATCTTGCGATCCGGCATGATCGCGGTCGGCATGATGCCGCCAGCGGGGAACTTGTAGCGGAAGGTGGCGTCGAAGACGAGCCAGCAAGGGGTGTTGGCCCCGGTCTTCACCTGATCTTCCATCATGGCATTGCCGAACCGGTCATAGCCGCAGGCTTCGTCGACGAAACGGTCGCCGTTGCGGTTGACGCAAACGCTGTGGGGGCGTCCGACATCGAAGACAGCCTGGTGAATCTCCTCAAAATTCGAGGCGGTGGGTAGCGGGACCGACATGGTCGGAACCCACCAGCCGGTTTCCGTGAACTCGGTGGCGGCCCCGATGGCCATACCCGCTTCCAACACCTCGCCGCGATTGGCTTCCTCCGGCGTGCTGCTCAACCTTGTATTGCCGGGGACGGTGAAAAAGCGCTCCCGCAGCGCCTGGTTCCATTCGAAGCCACCGGCGCAGACAATAACGCCGTGCCGGGCATGGATTGTCTCGGTACGCCCGAACCGTTGGGCCTGCACGCCCGTCACCCGTCCGTCTTCCCAGACGAGCTTCTTGACGGCGGTGCCCAGGCGGATGTCGACCTTGCGCTCGGCCAGCCGCTGAACGAGCGGCCCGATCAGGGAGGCACCCAGGCTGAACCAGCGATCCCGCCGTGTCAGGCGGCGGGTACCGAAATCCAGCCAGTAGCGCGCCATGACCCGCAGCACCGTCCTGATCCAGCCAGGCCCACGGGTGGAGATGGTATTGGCCTCATAGAAATCCATCGAATAGCGGTTCATCAGTTTGAAACGGGTGAACTGCTCGCGGATCAGGGGAAACAGATCGCCCAGGCGGCGACCATCAAAAAGCGGGAAGACGACGGAGCGGTCGGCACGGGCGCCCGGCTTTTCCGGGAAATAATCCGGCCAGGGCATGAAGAGGGGCTTCATGCCAATTTCCTGAAGATAGCGGATCATCTGCGGTCCCGTGTCTACAAGGGCCTCGATCCGGTCCTGGCGCACCGGCCCGGTGACGACGCTATTGATGTAACGCAGCGCTTCCTCCCGGCTGTCGGCGGTCCCCAGGCCATGATTGGGGATCCAGATGACGCCGCCGGAGGTGGCGGAGGTGCCGCCGATCTTGTGGGCCTTTTCCAGCACCAGCACCTTCAGGCCCAGTTCATTGGCCCGCACGGCTGCCATCATGCCAGCCGATCCCGACCCGGCGACGATAACATCATAGGTTTCGGACGTTGATTGCACCTGATTCCTCCCGGCTGTTTTGCGGTCATCTTAATGTCTGCGGCCGGCAATGGCGATCAGGGCTTGGGTGATTGCCGCGCGCGTCCTGACGCTATGCGGCTGGGGACAAGGGCAGCCGTAAAATACCGGGGTCAGACGCATTGTCTGTACCCGAATGGGCTTTTGACCGGCCTGGCTTGGCCCTTTGAGAATTGAAAACACTGGTCGAAAGTCGATGGGGACGAACGATCTCATGGGGAGTACCTGACTTGTCTGCGCTTGACCTGCCGCGCCCGGCCTTCATGGACGAGGAGGAACTGAGAATGTTCCAGGAGGCGACGGATCGCTTCCTCGATACCCATGCCGGCAAGACCGCCCGTGCCCGGTGGCGGGAACAGGGTTGGGTCGATCTGGAGACGTGGCGGCTGGCGGGGGATGCCGGACTGCTCGGCGTTTCGGTGCCTGCCGCCTATGGTGGATCGGGCGCTGACTTCCGCTATGACGCCATCCTGATGGAACGGCTGGGGGTCAAGCAGGCGCTGAATTTCGCCATCCCGCTGCACACCACGGTTGTCGCCCCCTACATCTACCATTACGCCACGGAAGAGCAAAAGCAACGCTGGCTGCCGGGCGCGGTCAGTGGCAAAACATTGCTGGCCGTGGCCATGACGGAGCCCGGTGCCGGCTCCGACCTGCAGGGCATGAAGACGACGGCGCGGCGCGACGGCGACCATTATGTCATCAATGGTCAGAAGACCTTCATCTCCAACGGCCGCCATTGTTCGCTGGTGGTTGTGGCGGCGAAGACCGACGCCACCGCCGGCGCCCGCGGGATCTCCCTGTTCGTGATCGAGGTGGACAAGACGGAAGGCTTCCAGCGGGGCCGTTTGCTGGACAAGCTGGGCCAGGAAGGTCGGGACACCGCCGAACTGTTTTTCACCGATATGCGCGTGCCGGCTGAAAACCTGCTGGGCGGGGTTGAGGGCCAGGGCTTCCGGATGCTGATGGAGATGCTGCCCAAGGAGCGGCTGGTCATCGCCTGGCAGGCGATGGGCATGATGGAGGCCGCCCTGGAGGCAACCATCGACTATGTCAAGGAACGTAAGGTCTTCGGCAAGCCGCTGCTCAGTATGCAGAATACTCAGTTCAAGCTGGCGGAATGCAAGACGCAGGCAACGGTGGCAAAGACCTTTCTCTACCACTGTACCGAACAACTGGTGCAGGGAAAACTGGATGCCGCGACGGCTTCCATGGCGAAGCTGTTCGTGACCGAGGCACAGGCCTTCGTAATCGACGAGTGCCTGCAGATGTTCGGCGGGTACGGCTACATGCTCGAATACCCGATTGCCGAAATGTACAAGGACGCGCGCGCCTATCGCATCTATGGCGGAACCAGCGAAATCATGAAGCTGCTCATCGCGCGCTCCCTCTGATCCCGAACGAACTTCAAACCGGAAATGCAAAATGGCAGTAGATTTCGAACTGAATGACGGCGTGGCCGTCATCACGGTGAACCGTCCGGAAGCGCGCAACGCCATTGATGGCGAGACGGCCCTGGCCGTTAATGACGCGGTCTGCCGCGTTAACGAGGATGACGACATCCGGGTGGCCGTCGTCACCGGTGCCGGGGGCAATTTCTGCGCGGGCATGGATCTGAAAGCCTTCCTGCGCAAGGAAGTGGTCCGTCTGCCGGGAACCGGCTTTGCCGGTGTCACCCAGGCGAAACTGGCCAAGCCATTCATCGCGGCCGTGGAAGGGTTCGCCCTTGCCGGTGGATTCGAGATCACCCTGGCCTGCGATATCGTCATCGCCGGGGAGGGGGCCCGCTTCGGCCTGACCGAGGTGAAACGGGGTCTGGTGGCCAATGCCGGCGGATTGGTGCGCCTTCCCCGGCAATTGCCGATCAAAATCGCGTCGGAACTGGTGCTGACCGGGGAGATCATGCCGGTTTCGGTCCTGGCGGCTCATGGCCTGGTCAACCGGATCGTTCCCACGGGGGAGGCTTTGACGGCCGCCATCGCCATGGCGCGGATCATCGCCGGCAACGGCCCCATGGCCGTGGCAGTCAGCCGGCAGGTGCTGCATGAGAGCCTTGAATGGCCGGAAGCGGAGATGTTCGAGCGCCAGTTTACGCTGACCGCCCCCGTCTTCGCGTCGGAAGATGCGCGTGAGGGTGCCGCGGCCTTCGCCGAGAAGCGCACACCGGTCTGGCGCGGGAGATAAGCCGATGGGCGATGGCGACGGGATTGATCATGATCGGCTGACCAGCCTGTGGCAAGTCCTGACCTTCCATGCGTCGCTGCAGCCCAACGCCATCGCCCTGCGCTTCGAGGGGCGCGACACAAGCTATGCCGGGCTGTTGCAGGCCGCCACCGCGCTGGCTGGTCGCTTCGCGGCGCAAGGGCTGGGGCGGGGCGACCGCATTGCCTATCTGGGCAAGAACAGCGACCTTTATTTCGTTCTGCTTTTCGCGGCGGCCCGGCTCGGGATTGTGCTTGTGCCGCTTAACTGGCGTCTGGCAGCGGATGAATGGTCCTTCATCCTGCAGGATTCCGGCGCTGTCCGTCTGCTGACAGATGACGCGTTCGCGGAAGTAGCGGCCGGGCTGGCCAGTGACAACAACCTGCCGCCGGCGGAGTTGCTGGCGGTGGAGACGGGGCCGGCGGTGCCATCCCTGGCACTGCCCGACCCGGACGACGTCATCTTCCAGGTCTATACATCCGGGACGACAGGCAGGCCCAAAGGGGCGATGCTCACCCATCGCAATCTGCTGGCTCTGCGGGCCCCGGGATATCGTGCCGGGCTTTCCTGGTTTCCCGACGCCGCATCCACCGTTCTGGGCGTGCTGCCGGTGGCCCATATCGCCGGCACGGCCTATGCCCTGTTCGGCTTCTATGCCGGGGCACGGGTGGTACTGACCAGGGAATTCAATCCGGATCAGGTTCTGCGGTTGATCGAGACGGAGAAGGCGAGCCATATGCTGCTGGCCCCGGCGGCCATGCAGCAGGTGATGGACCATCCCCGGGCGGCGGTGACCTGCTTCAGCCATTTGCGCGTCATCACCTATGGGGCCTCCCCCATCCCCGAGGGGCAGTTGCGCGACGCCCTGGCCCTGTTCAAATGCGACTTCGTCCAGATGTACGGCATGACCGAAGCCGCTGGCGGTGTGGTGGCGCTGGACCCGGACGACCACAGGTCAGGCGCGACCAGCCGTCTGCGCTCGGCCGGACGCGCCATGCCCGGTGCGGAGGTGGCGATCATGGATAGCAGTGGTGCGTTACAGCCACCGGAGGCGATCGGGGAGATCGTGGTGCGGTCGGCGGCCGTGATGCCGGGATACTGGCGGCGGCCCGATGCCAATGCCGAGGTCATGATGCAAGGCGGCTGGTTGCGCACCGGCGATATCGGCCGGCTGGACGGGGATGGCTATCTCTATGTGCTGGACCGGGCCAAGGACATGATCGTCTCCGGTGGCGAGAATGTCTATCCGGCGGAGGTTGAGAACGTCCTCTATGGGCACCCCGACATTGCAGATGTCGCCATCATCGGTGTGCCGTCCGCAAAATGGGGTGAGGAGGTGATGGCCGTTGTGGTGCCACGCCCCGGCTGCACGCCAACGCTGGCGTCCGTCGCGGCCTGGGCCGATGGCAGGATCGCCCGCTTCAAGGTGCCGAAGCAACTGACGATCATCGACGCCCTGCCGCGCAACGCCGGCAACAAGATCCTGCGTCGCATCTTGCGGGAGCCTTTCTGGCAAGGGCTGGATCGGCGCGTCAACTGAGGTGATCAGCGGCGTTTGCGACCCTTTTCCCCTTTGTTCTTGCCCCTGATCGCAAGGTCGATTGCCTGACCGCCGGGAGTACTGGCGCCTTGCTCAAAATAGAGCAAATTCAAATCAGAAGGTGGTTTAGCGCCGTCGTCTCATCGAAACTCGACCGGCTGAAACGGATATCATGACGAACGATAACAGCTTGTCACGCGAACTGCTGTTCGAGCCCTTGACCCTGCGTGGTCTGACCATCAGAAACCGGATCGTCATGGCGCCGATGACGCGGGGCTTCTGTCCCGACGGCGTTCCCCACGACGGTATCGCCACCTATTACCGCCGCCGCGCGGAAGGTGGCGCCGGGCTGATCCTGACGGAAGGGGTAGCGGTCGATCATCCGTCCGCCCTTGGGGATGCCGGTCTGCAGGAATGCAACGTTCCCTTCCTGGCCGGAGAGGCGCCGCTCGCTGGCTGGCGCCATGTTGTCGATGAGGTTCACGCCGTCGGCGGGCGGATCATTCCACAGCTTTGGCATCAAGGTGTCATGCGCAAGCGCGGGACCGGCCCCTATCCGTTGGCGCCAACGCTCAGCCCGTCGGGCATCTGGGGGCCGCTGGGCATGACCTCCATTGATCCCCAGAGCATCCCGGCCGATCCCGTGATCGGCGAGCCGATGACCGAAACCGAGATCGAAGAGGTCATCGAGGCATTCGTGCGCTGTGCCCGCAATGCTGCCGCGGTCGGGTTCGACGGTATCGCCCTGCATGGCGGGCACGGTTACCTGCTGGACAATTTCCTGTGGGAACAGACCAACCGCCGCGCCGACCGCTGGGGCGGTGACCGGACGCGACGCAGCGCCTTTCCCGCCGAGATTGTGCGGCGGATACGGGCGGCCGTGGGCGATGACCTGCCGATCTTCTTCCGGTTTTCCCAGTGGAAGCAGCAGGATTTCCGCGCGACGCTGGCGGGCAACCCGGCGGAACTGGCCGAAGTGCTGATGCCGCTGGCCGATGCCGGCGTCGATGTGTTCGACGCCAGCGTGCGCTACTATAACCGTGCCGCATTCGATGGTTCACCGATGAATCTGGCCGGATGGGCACGTCAGGTGACCGGCAAGATGTCGGTGGCGGTGGGCGGTATTGGTGCCAGCCAGGGCATGTACGACATGGGCACGTCCGACGTTGCCGCCATCGACTATACGCCGCTGCTGGAGCGGTTTGCGAACAAGGAGTTCGATCTGGTCGCGGTGGGCCGCGCCATGATCGGCGACCCCGCATGGGGCAACAAGTTCCGCGCCGGCCAACTGCCCCGCCCCTATGACCAGCAGGACGTGAAGACGTTGGCCTGACCCGTGCCAGCGCCGGCAATCCCGCAATTCCCCTATTTTGACCATCAGGATCTCTTCCATGCAGAACACGCCTGTTATCGTTGACATCGTCCGCTCGCCGATGGGGCGCGGGAAGCCTGGCGGAGCGCTCTCCGAAGTTCATCCGGCCGATCTGCTGATGCAGGTGCTGGTGGGGCTGGTCGAGCGAAACAAGCTTGATCCCGGCATCGTCGACGATCTGATCATGGGCTGCGTCAGCCAGGCCGGCGAGCAGGCGGTGCCTGTCGGGCGCACCGCCTGGCTGGCGGCCGGATATCCGCAGCACGTTCCCTGCACGATGGTGGAGCGGCGCTGTGGGTCCAGCCAGCAGGCGGTCCATTTCGCGGCTCAGGGTATCAGGGCCGGCGCCTACGATGTCGTGATCGCTGGCGGTATCGAATCCATGAGCCGCGTGCCCATGGGCAGTGCCCGGATGGGCAAGGACCCGCACGGTGTCGCCTTCGAACAGCGCTATCCCGGCATGGTCGGGCAGGGTATCTCGGCCGAGCTGATCGCGGCGCGTTGGAATATCAGCCGCGAAGAACTGGATGCCTATTCGGCGCGTTCGCACCGTCTGGCGGACAAGGCCCGGCAAGCGGGTCTGCTGGCCCGCGAAATCATCCCTATCCAGACGCCTGCCGCCCTGGTCAGCCAGGATGAAACCATCCGGCCCACAACGACGCCGGAAGGTCTGGCCCAACTGGAGGTGTCGTTCCGGAATGAGCAATTGTCGGAACGCTTCCCGGAAATCCGCTGGAGCATCACGGCCGGCAATTCCTCGCAGATTACCGACGGCGCATCGGCGGCGCTGATCATGTCCGAGGCCACGGCAACCCATCTGGGATTGCGCCCGCGCGCGCGCTTCGTGGCCTTTGACGTCATTGCCGACGATCCGCTGCTGATGTTGACCGCCCCCATCCCCGCGACGCAGCGGATACTGCGCAAGGCGGGCCTGGCTGTCGGCGATATCGATCAGTTCGAGGTCAACGAAGCCTTCGCGTCTGTCCCCCTGGCTTGGCTGAAGGACATCAAGGCCGATCCGGACCGGCTCAACCCGCGTGGCGGCGCCATCGCCCTTGGTCACCCGCTGGGTGCATCGGGCACGCGCCTGATGTCGGCCTTGCTTCATGGGCTGGAGGAGAGCGGCGGACGCTTTGGTCTGCAGACCATGTGTGAAGCCGGCGGTCAGGCCAATGCCACGATCATCGAACGTCTCTGAACGGGAATAACATCATGAATGTCCAAGGAATTGTTGCTGTTGTCACCGGTGGCGCATCGGGACTGGGCCGCGCCACCGCCGAGCGGCTGGTGGCGCAGGGTGCCAAGGTGGTGATTGCCGACCTGCCGGCGTCCAATGGCGAGGTCGTGGCCGGGGAGATCGGTGGTGGCACCCGTTTTGTCGCGGCCGATGTGACGAACACGGACCAGATGAACGCGGTGTTCGACGCGGCGGAGGAAATGGGGCCCCTGCGGGCCGTGGTGCATTGCGCCGGCCGCGGCGGCCCGATCCGGGTGGTCGACAAGGAGGGTAATCCGGGCTCCCTGGAGCAATATGAGATGGTGGTCCGCGTCAATCTGGTGGGCAGCTTCAATGTCCTGCGTCTGGGGGCCGCCCGCATGGCCAAGGCCGAGCTGGTGGGTGGCGAGCGCGGGGTGGTGGTCATGACGTCGTCGGTCGCCGCCTTCGAAGGGCAGATCGGCCAGATACCCTATGCGTCCGCCAAGGCGGGCATCGTCGGCATGACCATCGTTGCGGCCCGCGATCTGGCCGGGCGGCAGATCCGCGTCTGCACCATCGCACCGGGAACCTTCGATACACCCATCCTGGCTCGCGTGTCGGAAGAGGCACGGGCGTCCCTGGCCTCTGCGGTGCCGCATCCCCGCCGTCTCGGCCGGCCGGAGGAATTCGCCATGCTGGCGACCCAGATCATCGAGAATCCGATGTTGAATGGCGAGACCATCCGCCTCGACGGTGCCATCCGGATGCCCCCGCGATGAACGACCTTATTCTGCATGAGGAGGAGGGGGGCATCGTCACCCTGACCCTCAACCAGCCGGGATTGCGCAACCCCATCTCGGATCAGCCGACCATTGATGCCCTGTGCGCCGCGATCGAGGCGGCGGACCGTGACCTCAATGTCCGGGTTGTGATCCTGACGGGGGCCGGCACCGCCTTCTCCACCGGCGGCAATCTGAATGCCATGCGCACCGGCGGCGGCCTGAACGATCCGGTGGCGGCCAACACCCGCCGCAACTATCGCAATGGCATCCAGCGGTTGCCGCTGCTGTTCGAGGCGATCGAGGTGCCAGTGATCGCGGCGGTCAACGGCCCCGCCATCGGGGCGGGTTGCGACCTTGCCTGCATGTGCGACATCCGCATCGCGTCGGAGAATGCCAAGTTCGCCGAGAGCTTCGTCAAGCTGGGCATCGTGCCGGGCGACGGCGGCGCCTGGCTGCTGCCGCGCATCGTCGGCTATTCCAAGGCCAGTGAGATGGCCTTCACCGGTGATATGCTGGATGCACAGGAAGCCCTGGCCTGTGGCCTTGTCTCCCGCGTCGTGCCGACAGGCGAGTTGATGACAGAGGTGCGGGCCCTGGCAGGCCGTATTGCCGCCAATCCGCCGCACGCGGTGCGTATGACCAAGCGCCTGATGCGCGAGGGCCGGATGGCGAGCCTGTCGGCGGTGTTGGAAGCGTCGGCTGCAGCCCAGGCCCTGTGCCATGCAACTCGCGATCACCATGAGGCCGTCGATGCCTTCTTCGATAAGCGTACACCGGTTTTCACCGGCACTTGAACAGCGGGAGGCATGGAATGCGTGAAGATCGGAAAGTGACCGACTTGCGGACAGACCTGCGCGCATGGCTGGCCGAGAATGTGCCGAAGGATTGGCGGACGCAGCAGGCGGGCGACAATATCGACGGGTTTCTCGCCTCTCAGCGCGAATGGCTCTCCCGGCTTGTTAAAGGTGGCTATGCCACCCCGCATTGGGCACCCGAATGGCCCGGCGGCGGCCGGTCTCTGGCCGAGCAGGTGGCGATTTTCGAAGAGATTGCGCGGGCCGATGCGCCCCGTATGAGCTTGTTCTTCGTCTCGCTTTATCATGCGGCCATGACGTTGATGGAATGCGGCACGCCTGAACAGCGTGCCCGTCACCTGCCGGCGATCCTGAAGGGCGAAATCTGGTGCCAGGGCTTTTCGGAGCCCAATGCCGGTTCCGATCTGGCCTCCCTGCGCACCCGCGCGGAGCGCAAGGGCGACCGCTACATCGTATCAGGACAGAAAATCTGGTCCACGCTGGGGCAGTTCGCCGACCAGTGCCTGCTGCTGGTGCGCACCGGTAACAGCGGCCCCAAGCAGGTCGGCATCACCTTCCTGCTGATGGACATGAAGTCCAAGGGTGTGCAGGCCCGACCAATCAAGCAGATCACCGGGGATGAGGAATTCGCCGAAATCTTCCTGGATGAGGTCGAAATCCCCGTTGAGAACCGGGTCGGTGAGGAGAATGAGGGTTGGAAGGTGGCTCAGGTCACCTTGTCATCGGAACGCGGGCTGACATTGGTGGAACTGACAGAGCGGCTGGCCCTGTCGCTCTGGCGGCTGGTGGAGGTGGCAACGGCGAACGGGCACGAAATCGACCGCCTGGATGTCGAGGTACGTCGCCGTATCGTCGATATCGCGTCCCGGATCGAAGCGTTGCGGGCGATGATCGCCACGCTGATGGCCAACCGGATGGCCGGGCGGGAGGCTGTGGGCGACGCCTCGATCATCAAGCTGGCCTATGCCCGCCTGTCGCGGGACTTCACAGCGCTCGGCCTGCGGCTTCGCGGCATGGCCGCGCAGCGGGACACCCGGTACGTGCTGGGTGCTGGGTATGAGACAGGCAACTGGATGTTCGATTTCATGAACAGCTACCAATACAACATCGCTGGCGGCAGCAACGAGATACAGCGCAACATCGTCTCCGAACGGGTCCTGATGATGCCGCGGGAGAAGCTCGCATGAGCAGGGTGGATGCTATGGATACGATCGATCAGGAAGAACTTCGAGACGCCGCGCGCCGGTTGCTGACCGACAAGGTGGACCGTCGGGCGCCCTGGGGGGAGGGGAAGGCCGATGGCCGTGCTCTTGTCCGCGACATGGTGGAACTGGGATGGCATCTGCTGACAGCGCCAGAGGAAAGGGGAGGGCTTGGGCAGAGCTTCACCGCGTTGGTGCCGATCTATGAGGAACTGGGTCGCGCCCTGGCGCCGGCCACCCTGGCCGATACTCTGGCCGCTCTGGATGTCCTGGTGCTTGACGACAGCGTTACCGGTTCCGCCCTGCGCGACAGGTTGATAGAGGGTGATGCCCGTATCGTGGTTGCCGAATGCGGATCGCTCGGGGCCCGCATCGAGGCGACTTTTCCGCTTCTGGAGGGCGGGCTGGCCGCCACCCACCTGTTGCTGCTGCCGACGGTCGCTGATGAAGTCTGCGGCATTGTCGATCTGAGGCGCGATGGGGTCAAGGCCACGCCGGTTGAGACCTGGGATCGCAGCCGCAGCTTTGCGGAACTGGAGCTCCACGACGCCCCCTGCGAGCAGCTTCAGGTGACCGGTGAGGTTGCCATTCCGCTGGTCCGTGCTCATAAGGATCTGGCGACGGCCTGGGACAGCTTAGGTGCCGCCCGTCGGTCGCTGGATGAAACGGTCGCCTATATGGGCACCCGTCAGCAGTTCGGTCGCCCGATCGGATCGTTCCAGGCGCTGAAGCATCGGGCCGCCGATCACAAGGTTTCCCTGGAACTGGCGCGCGCGCTGGCCGTCCATGCCAGCCAGGCCTATGCCCTGCGGGATGGTGCCTGGAGCGACCTGGCGGCACAGGCCCGCTTGCTGGCAACGGACGCTTTTCATGCCATCACCGAGGACAGTGTGCAGATGCATGGCGGCATCGGCTTCACCTGGGAGTTCGACTGCCACCTGTTCCTCAAGCGCGCGCTGATGAGCGATATCCTGAACGGGGCGCCGGAAATGGTGCGGGATCGGATTTCATCCAGCGTCATCGGCCGAGCCTTGCGGCGCGAGTGAAGGACCATCCGCTTAGCATTTTGAATTGATGTGAAAAAGCCCCTGAGTTGCTGATAGCCGCAAGGATCAGCAACTCAGGGGCTTTGACTTTCAATACTCAGAGATGGAGAGCCACGCCACCGAACGGACGGGCCTTGGCCACATATTCCAGGGCGGCGGCCGCTTCCTCGAACGGGAAGCTACGGTCAAACAGGGGCTTGACCTTGCCGGCATCGGCAAGCGAGGTGAACACGGTCCAGGCGTCGGCCCATTCTTCCGGAGAGCAAGTATAGACGCCATATCCTTGAACGCTGCCCCGGTACAGGATGAGATCTGCCAGCGTGATCGTCGATTGACGGCCTGCCGCGAAACCCAGGGTGATGACCTTGCTGTAGCGTCGGATGCATTTCAGCGTTTCGGCCAGCACCTGCCCACCGATAGAGTCGATGACGATGTCCACGCCTTCGCCACCATTGAGGGCATGCACGCCTTCCTGCATCGTCTGCTTAGACAGGTCGATCACATTGTCGAAACCGGCGTCGGCCGCCTGTTCGGCCTTCTGCGTCGATCCCGTGGTCGAGATGACCTTGGCGGCGCCCAGCGCCCTGGCCAGTTGATAAGCGGCGTTGCCGACGGAGCCGCCAATGCCCGTGGCCAGCACGGTCTTGCCCGGCGCGAAGCCGGCCTCCATCAGGGCGCGATATGCCGTCGGATAGGCGACGGCCGCCTGTGCGGCGGCGCCATCGGACACGCTGGCCGGGATCACCCAGGCATGATCGGCCAGCACGGTGCAATATTCAGCCCAGCTTCCCGAGCGCATGAAGCCATAGAGAAAGGCGCCGAACATCACGCGGTCGCCGACCTTGAACTTCGACGTGCCGGCATCCTCGACAATGCCGGCCCCCTGGTTGCCAGGGACGAGCGGCAGGGAGGCCGGCGGGAAATTGGCCTCATTCTCATTGTTGATGACGGCCACGTCGAACGGGACGACACCCGGTGCCGTCATCTTCACCAGGATCTCCGATCCCTGCGGCGTGGGCTTGTCCCTCTCGACCAGCTTCAGATCCTTGGACCCGGTCTGTGCTTCAATCAGCCATGC
The DNA here is from genome assembly GCF_057809655.1 of Niveispirillum sp. FG148. Taxonomy (NCBI): domain Bacteria; kingdom Pseudomonadati; phylum Pseudomonadota; class Alphaproteobacteria; order Rhodospirillales; family Azospirillaceae; genus Niveispirillum; species Niveispirillum sp. FG148. The sequence continues at coordinate 21,433 of NZ_JBMDKJ010000032.1, read as the reverse complement.
GCGCATTGGTTCTTCCTTTATCTATCGAATAGCGGATGACCGACCGATCAGTTGCTTCGGCGGACCGCGATACCGGCGGCGTCCCGATCCCAGGTCGAAGCCGTGACGCCTTCGTCCCGCAATTGGTATTTCAGGACGCGCCCTGTGGGGTTTTTGGGCAGTTCGTGACGGAACTCAAAATAGCGGGGTACGGCGAAATACGGCAGGTTCTCGATCGACCAAAGGCAGAGCTCTTTCTCGTTCAAGACCGCACCCTCGCGCAGAACAGCGGTCACCTTGATGCTGTCCTCGCCGTTCTGTGCCCCCACCGCGTGGACGGCCGCTTCAGCAACGGCATGATGGCCCATGAAGGTCCGCTCGACCTCGAAGCTGGAGATGTTCTCGCCCCGTGAGCGAAGGTAATCCTTGGCACGGTCGCAGAAGTAGAGATAGCCGCCGATCATCTTGCCGAGATCGCCGGAATGCATCCACATGTTCCGCCAGACCTTTGCCGTGTCCTCCGGCCGACGCCAATAACCTTCGAACATGACATTGGGTTCGCGCGGCCGGTACACGATCTCACCAACGGTGCCCTCCGGCACGGGCTGATCATCGGCATCGACGATCATGATCTCATATTCGTCCGTCGGCCGGCCGGCGCTTTCTTCTGGTGGGGTTTCATCCGGATAGGCGGAGGTGAGGCGTACCCCTTCGGTCTGCCCGTAAGACCAGCTCGACACCACCTTGACGCCGAAGCGGTCCTTCCAGGCTTGCCGGACAGAGGGGCTGATCGGCACACCAAAGACCATCTTCAGCCTGCCATGGTACCGTTGCGCCGCTTCGCAATCGGGCGCGTGGGCGACGAGCGGGAAAATGGAGGCCATGAGCAGGGTGTTGGAGGCGCCGGCGGCTTCGATCTCGTCCCAAAAACGGGTAACCGAGAATTTCGACGCCACCGCCACCCGCAATCCCTCCACCAGGGCGCCAAGGACGAAGATCAGTGCTGCCGAATGGAAGACGGGAAGGCAGGTCCACCCGGTCTCTCCCGGCAATTGGGGAACATGGCGCCGATGCTGACGTCCCTGCATACACATGAAATTATGGCTGATCATGCAGCCCTTTGATGGGCCCGTCGTTCCCGATGTGTAGATCAGCGTCGCCAGATCCGACGGCTGCACCACGATCGGCATCGGCGCCCCGTCAGTGCCCCGATACTCGTCCAGCGAATGAATGGGGACGGTGCAGATGGGAAACGGCCCCTGCGACCGACAGAGGATCAGTTGAAGATTGGGCAGAAGATCGGCGATATGCTCGAAACGTTCAAGATAGTGGGGATCGCAGACCGCCAACCTGGCGCCGGTATCACTGACCTGGTGACGCAGGAATTCACCCCGATAGGCGGTGTTGATGGGAACCCAGATGGCACCCAGCTTGTTGACGGCGAACCAGCAGACGAAGACATCCAGGCTGGTGTCGAACAGGGTGACGACAGTGTCACCCTTGCTGACGCCCAGATCCTGGAATTTCCGGGCCATGGCATTGGCATCATGGTCGATTTGTCGGTACGTAATGCCAACGCCATCAACGACCAGGAACTCGCCATCAGGATTTCTCTCCACGGCCCGCGCCAGTGCGTGCATGACCGTATCGCGGATGCCGGGTCGATAGGCATGAGGGGCTGAAGGCGCGGTCATTGATCATCCAGCCTTCGTTCCGGTATTGACCTCTTCAACCATGATCATGACGGTGGCGTCACGATCAAGGAACTTGAGCTCATCTTCCACAAGGATGGGGTTGATGACCGGATCATTGAAAATCCGGGTCATCTCCGCAATGGCCTCCTGACCGGGAACGAACATCTCCGTGATGCAGTCATAACCGATGTCATAGGGGACTGGTGGGGTGCCATCCTTCAGGCCGCTGGGGTTCAACAAGGCGAAGGTTGGGTAGTTCCGGACGTAATCGGTCAGAAGATGACCGATATACTTCTTGGCCAGCAGTACATGGCTGTTCTCATAATGCTCCCGGAACTGTGCCGGGGAGATGTCCGGCTTGCGCTTCAGGAAGTAAATGATCTTCATCATGACGGTATCTCCTGCTTTCGTGTCCCGATGGTGCGCTGTCAGGCGAGGGCGTCGACGACCGCTTTAGTGTCGCTATAGACCGGATGCAGCAGGGCGACCTTGTCACCGTTGAATTTCCAGACTTCCGCCAGGGGCATGGTCACCGTTTTGCCCGTCTGCGCCGTCGTCGCGGAAAAGGTGCCATAGGCGATCACCCAGCCATCGCCCTCGGTTATCACCTCCGTGGTAAGTGACAAGGCGCTGTAGTACTGGAACACGCCGCCGATGGCGGCCTTGATGGCATCCCGGCCCTTGAAGGTTCCGCCATAGGGCAGGGATGGGGCCTCGACCAAGACCGAGTTCTCGTCGAAATGGGCGAGGAAACCATCCACATCCCCATTCTTCAGTAGCGCTTCATAGGCCTGATCGACGATCTGGCGGGGCGTCAGGGTCTTCGTCATGTTGCTTTCCTCTCCTGGTTCTTCGTCTGTAGAGGCTTCTGATGCTCACTGAGGCATCAGAATTGTTCGAAGTATTTATAATTTGTTGTGTGTTCCACCTTGCAAAGGGCTCTGTTTGAACCGATCAACAGCCAGTGCATCACTTGGCGACAAATGTGTGCAAGGTAAAGATGAGCGCGGTAAAGGACTGCTGCCGGTACAGGCAAGCAGACAGGTCAACTGGGTTCCGCACCCATATTTCGACCGTTCAGGCGAACCTCAATCATGCCATCCCGCTCGCGGATGTTATGGACAGCCACCGGCGCGAACCCCTGGACCTTGCTTAAGCAATGGCCTGTGGCCAGATTGAAGCGGGCGCCGTGCAGCGGACACATGATCGTACCATTGCGCGCCTTGCCGCCTGAGAGCTTGGCGCCGGCATGGCTGCAACGGTCATCTATCGCGAAGAGGTTTCCGTTTTCGCGATAGATGACGATCGCATGGCCATCAATCTCAATCGGCACAAGCTTTCCCTCAGGTGCGTCGTCACCGGGAATGACCGGAACATAAGCCATCGTGTCGTGCACCTACTGCCGCTGTCTGCCTCAAAGGTTCAGGCCGAGCTTCGCATCGTAAATTTCATGGAAGCGCCGGATCTTGGCTTCCTGATAGACAGAGGTTGTCAGGAAAGCCTGTTCCGGCGGGGCCGCTTTGAAGCCGAGTTGCACGGCGTTCATGTTGGCCAGATCCTGGTCGATAATGTGACCGGTGGCGCCCAGCAGCGGGTTGTCTGCGGCCTTTTCGTCGAAATCGACGCGGATCGGCTCCGGCACTGGTGGACGCTTGCCATCGGCCGGGATGGGCAACAGGACGCGGATCTCCATTTCGGAATGGTTCGGATCGTCGCCCAGCGGCTTGAAATTGTACCACCACGGCAAGCCCTCGCCCCACCAGGGATGATGGTTGGGGAACATGTAGTACTTGGCCATATCGATCATATAGCTGATCGTCTCGTTCGAGTAGTCGCGGCCTGTCAGTTTCTGAAGCTGGTCACGCTTGGCCTGGGCGGCGTATTTGCGGGCATCCTCCGGCGTCAGGCCGCGGTTATCCGGGGGCAGCGGCAATTCCTGGGCGTTGCAGTACAGGATCAGCCCCTGGTGCGGTGATACCTTGTGGGAAACATAGGGATCTGTGGTCATGCCGGGGGTGCAAAGCCGGCTGATATAGCCCTTGCCTTCGCTCCAGATGTCGATGCGGGTGGCCACGGAACCGAACATCGGCATGCCGTCGGCGTGGGTTTCCACCACATGGTAGCCCTCCATGAAGGCTTCCTGGGCCGCTTTCCAGTTGCAGCGGACCTTCACGAGAACCCGCATCGCGGTATAGCGGTCCTCCTGCGGCCATTTCTCGAAATGGCTGAGCAGGGGCCCGAGCGCTTCCTTCAGCGGTGCGGCATTGGGGTCGGGGTTAATGAAGACGTTGCCGCCCCAGCTCTCGACCTTGATCTCCTTGAGGCTGCTGTCCTTTGCCGTCACATGGGGAAATTCCTGCTCGAACGGCACCCATTCCAGCTTGCCGTCCAGGCCGAACATCCAGCCGTGAAAGCCGCACTGGATGCCGGTGCCGCTGCCCTTATGGTCGCAGAGTTTGCGCGCACGGTGGGGGCAGCTATTGTGGAAGGCGCGGAACTGCGTCTCTCCGGTGCGCACCACCAGATAGGACTTGTTCACGATATCGTAGCTGAGGCGGTCGCCGATATTCGGAAGGTCTTCCTCCCGGCAGGCGATCTGCCATTCCTTGTCCCAAATATGCTCAACCTCCAGGGCGACATATTTGGGGTCGAAATAGCGGTCATAGGGGATGAGCCGCGGTTCGGGATGAACGTCGCCGGGGGTCAGGAAGGGCACGTCGCGCGTTTCGCCGTCCGCCGCGACGATCTTGTCCAGTGTCGGAGGATCGATCAGCTTGCTGCCCGGTTCCGCCTTGCCGTAATTGATCCAATAGCTGCTGTCCGCAGCGCTCGCCACGCCGTCCATACGACATCCTCCATGTAGACTTATCGTGCCCCATCCCGTGGATGGGTGACTTGCCGTCTTTGTCTGGGTTCTTAATATCACCAAGCCTGCGCTCCGGAATTGTCTGGCGTCGCATAGGCTATTGACCGGCCGCAGCTTTGCTGGCGCGCCTTCCAGGAACGGGCTAGCACACAGGAGTTATCGACGGCCTAAACTGAGGTGGACGCATGACCGAAGTGGGACTGCTTGTGGAGCGTTTTGGCCCCATCGTCCGGCTGTCGCATGACCGGCCGGAGCGGCGTAACGCTCAGAGCGCCGCGTTCCTGGATGCCTTGAATGGCGCGCTGGAAAAGGCAGCAGCCGATCCGGACGTGCGGGTTGTCATTCTCGCCGGCACGGGCGACCATTTCTGTGCCGGTCACGACCTGAAGGACCTGGATACGATGCGTCCGCAGGGTATGCCCGAAACGCGGGATGTCTTTGAAGCGCAGCGTTACCGCGACTATTGCCTGCGGTTATGGGATATGCCGAAGCCCGTCATCGCCCAGGTCCAGGGCGCCTGCGTCGGCGGCGGTTTCATGGTCGCCAACATGTGCGATCTGATCGTCGCGGCCGAGGACGCCTTTTTCGCTGATCCTGTGGTCGCAACGGCTGCTGTCGCCGCGAGTGAGGTTCTTGTCCATCCCTGGGTCATGGGACTGCGACGCGCCAAGGAGTTCCTTTATGGCGGCGGGCGGGTGAGTGCGACCGAAGCCTTGGCCATGGGCATGGTCAACCGCGTTGTGCCCAAGGAAGATCTGGCTGCGGCGGCCCTGGCGCTGGCGGAGCGGATCGCCCAATCCTCCCCCTTCGCATTGAGACTGATGAAACGATCGCTCAACCGGACAGCCGAGATACAGGGGTTTCGCGCAGCCATCGATGCGCATTTCGATACGCATCAGCTTTCGCACATGGGAGCGGATGCCCAGGAGAGGTTGGCGGCTGGGGCGACGGGGATCATCGGGCGGGGGCGCGGCCAGACGGGATGATCCCGCTTTCCGTCTGGCTCGAAGCGGAGAACTTCAGGCCGGTGTCATCTCGATCAGGAGGCGCGTCAGTTTCAAGGTGGCGATCCGCCAGCGGCCGGCCTCCTGACGATAGGTCTCATGATAATGGCCATATCCCTGCATCTCACGATAAGGTCCGGTATGGAAGCGCAACAGGTCATTCATCGGCCAGATGGCGCTGGCCGTGTCGTCCGCCTGGATTTCGATTTCCGGCATATGCCCATGATGGACGGAGATGAGCGGCGTCAAGCCCTTCCGGATATAGGCGATGATTTTGTCGCGACCGTTCAGCACATCATCATTACCACCGGCGGGGGTGGCGGTTCCGGGGTATTGGAACGCTTCCCGATAATCGCATCGGGCATCATGGGTGAAGACATCCGCCAGAAGGGACCAGTCCTTGGTATCCATGGCGCGAAAATACCGAGCCTTGACGCTCTTGATGGCTTCGATCGCCAGCAATTGGGCCAGCGTGGTGGGGTGCGTGATCATCGGCATTCTCCTGAAGCCTTTCCCGTGATGGCCATGCGGCCCGATTTCTTCCTTGTTATGCCGGCACCTTGTTCCAAGGCGGCACTGTCGCTTGCCGGGTGCCGTGTCATCCATGACCTGAGTGGCCATGACCGGGAAGGTTTCGCATGACCGGGCGTCTTCCGTCGCTGCGCGGGATAGAGGCATTCGTGTGCGTGGCCGAGGTGCTGAACCTGCGGGTGGCATCGGAACGGCTCAATGTTTCGATATCGGCGGTCAGCCACCGTATCCAGGCGCTTGAGGAGGAACTTGGGGTCAAGTTGTTCGTGCGCGGGAAGCGGGCGTTGCAGCTGTCTCCCGCCGGATCTGACTATCTTGAGCGGTTGAGGCCCGGGTTGCAGGCCCTGCGGGCGGCGACCCACGCGGCAAGGGATGATGTGCATTCGCCGGTACTGCGTATCGCCGGCCCGTCGTTCTTTTTTGATCAATGGCTGTTGCCGCGCCTTGATGACTTCCGCAAGGATTGGCCGAAGGTCCGGATCGAACTGCTGACCCTGGGGCGCAAGCGCGCGACGGGTACCGATGTCACCATTCTTCCCATGAGTCCGGCAGCTGTCCGTGACGGTGCTGAACCTTTGTTCGATCTGCTGGTAACGCCGGTCTGCACGCCGGCATTCGCCAGCCGGTACAAGCTGCGCCAGATTCGGGATTTGCTGACCGTTCCACTGATCGACATCGTGCCCTCCAGCAAAGCCTGGTCCCTGTTATTCCTGGCGGCGGGCCTGGAGGCGGAGGTGCCGGAACCCGCCTACGCCGCCGACAGTCCTGTCACGCTCTGTCAAATGGCACTGAATGGTCTTGGTGTGGCGCTGGCGGCAAACGGCCTTGTCGACGCCCATCTGCGCCAGGGCCTGCTGATGCGGCCGTTCGACATTGGTTGCGTCGTGCCGACGGCTTTTGGTCTGGTCGCGCGGGAGTGGGATGCCAGGTCGATGGCCCGGGCCTTTGTCAGATGGCTACGGGCGGAGATGGCGGCGTCCGTTCAATTTTCTTCAACGATGGGGCAAGAAATCGAGATTCCTCCCCATGATGTCGCGCCATAGCTTTGACGCAACCACCCGCGTCCGATCGGACCCGGTGCCAATGATATCGTCAGGATGGGAGGAAGATCATGTCGAACGTCGCTGTCGATTTCGCCGAGGTCAATAAAGAGAACCATTGGCGACTGGTTACGCCGGGTTCGGCGGGATGGGAAAGAAGCCCGCGCCCCCAGGACGTGCGCGGCAAGTACTTCATCATCTCGATCGACGCACATATGAGCCCGCCGCCCACCTTGATGCGAGAGCGCATCGACAAGCGATTTGTCGACCGGTTGCCGCGTATTGAAAACCGCGACGGCCGCCGTTGGCTCATTCAGGAGGGCGCCGCGCCGGCGCCGATCTCCGAGATCGCTGTGATGGGCGAGGATGAGGTGCGCACCAAGGCGGGCGCCTACCTGATCCACGAGACCCGGACCATGACCGACCGTCTGGCCGACCTCGACAAGGACGGCGTCGATGGCGAGCTTATCTTCCCCAACGGGGCAGCATTGCTGATGTTCGCGTCGTCGGACCCGGAATTTGTCATGGCGCAATGCCGGATCTGGAATGATTGGGCCTGGGAAACCTGCCGAGATTTCAAGGCAAGGTCAAAGCCGATTGGCGCGCTTTCCACCGCTGATATCGATCTCGCCATTGCCGAAGTGCAGCGGTTGGCGAAGATGGGATATGACGTGATCATGTTGCCGAACAAGCCCATCTTCGGGCCGCCCCGGTACGGTGACATCAATTACAATCTCCCGCTCTTCGATCCGCTGTGGGCGGCGATCCAGGACGCCAATCTGGCCATCGCCTTCCATGTCTCCACAGGGCAGGACCCGCGCACGGCACGTGGCAATGGCGGCGCTGTCATCAATTACTGCATCCATTCTATCGCCCCCACGCTGGAGCCCGTCGTGGCCTTGTGCGCATCCGGCGTGATCGAACGGTTCCCCGGCCTGCGCTTTGCAACCATGGAGGCAGGCGGCGGATGGTTGCCCTGGCTGCTGGATCGCATGGACGAAGGCTATCGCGCCCACCATATGTGGGTGCATCCCAAGCTGAAGGCGCTGCCCAGCGACTATTTCCGGCTGGCCGGGGCGGCGTCGGTGGGCGAGGACCGGTCGGCCATGCTGCTCTGCATGGAATATGGCCTTGAGAACAACCTGATGTTCTCCAACGACTATCCACATCACGAAGGCTGCTGGCCCCACTCCCCCGAGACGATCGAGCGGAGCTTCGGGCCGCTGGATGAACGGGCGCGCCGTAAGGTTCTCGGCCTCAACGCCGCCCGCATGTTCAAGTTTGACGTGCCGCGCGACTATCCGGGGGCCTGAGCATTGGGCGGAAAGCACAAGGAAGCGACCGGCGACATGATGAGGCAGACCATGGCAGGGGAAACCGTCGGGATGGCCCTTCACAACCAGACACTGGGGGCGCCGCCGCCAAGGCGCCCCGGTTCCCTGCGTCGCACTGTGTCGACACAGTCCTTCTGGCCGGACGAACTGGATGGCCCCATGACGGTGATCAGCATCGCCCGCGACCTGTTCACGGACGATGCGGCCGCGACCCCGCAGCAACTGGGGCAGGATCGGCTTTTGTCAACGCTGTCGCCGGATCGCCGCCTTCTCTCGATCGAGGCGAACCGGCGACACGACGCCATGGCCGGCTTGGTCGGCTTGCGGCCGGGTGGCGAGATGCGCCGAGCGATGGCAGCGGCGATGCCGGAGGAAGGTGCTGGCTCGACGCGGCTGCACCGGCTGCTGGATGACATGGCGGGAGCCGTGTTCATGGCCCCCGCCGGCTGGTATGACTGGGAGCCGGGTGGTCCGGCCTTTTACGACAGGGCCCTGGGTCAGTCACCTGCCATGGACCGCAGTGTGGAGGGCGTCTGCATCAGTTTCCAGGCCGGCTCACCGGCGCTGACGGCTGACGGGCGGACCAACGAGGATATGGCCAACCATCCGGTGGCTCCCATCGCCTTCGAAGGGGATGATCCATGGGGGTGGCACCGGCTGGCGGATGTGCGCGGTCCCAACCAATGGCGGGTCCGCCGCCTTGATCTCTGGCGGCAGGATGGCCTGCTGCATGTGGATTCCTGGTTTCAGGACAGTGCCGTGAAGCGGGGCAGCACGGACACGCGCATCCTGTTCCATGAATATGGTCTGCGGGCCACCATCGACCCGGAGACGCTGATATTGCTGTCCATCGATGTGCAGGCGGCTGTGCTGCCGTTCACGAGCTGTCTGGCGGCACCGGCCACTGCCCGTTATCTGATCGGACAGACGATTTCCACCTTCCGCAAGCTGGTTCCCGCCACGCTGCCGGGGACCAGGGGATGTACGCACCTGAACGACATGCTGCGCGCCCTGCAGGATGTCGATGCCTTGGCCGGAAGCCTGCGGGCGCAGCAGACGGCCGCCTGACCTGCGGTTCCGTCCTGCCGTTCCAGGCTGGGGGCGTTGCAGCTCAAGGACAAACCACCCGCTACTATCGGTGTTCACCAACGCGTCGGCGGCGGATCGTTCAAGTCCTGTGGCCATGGTTGGATGATCTGCTGCGAAAAGAGGACGTTCGACTTTGCTGACCGTTGATTCCTTTCCGGCGACCCGCATTCCCGATGCGGCGGAAGCCCTTCGCCCCCGGATCAAGGCTTTCCTTGCCGAAAGGCTGGCGGGGATGCCGGCCAGCCGACGGGCGCGGACATGGTCGGGCTTCGATGCGGATTTCAGCCGTGCGCTGGCCGAACGCGGTTGGGTCGGCCTGACCATGCCCAAACAGTATGGCGGGGCCGGACTGGACGCCTTTGCGCGCTTTGTCCTGGTGGAGGAGCTGCTGGCGGTGGGGGCCCCCATCGCCGCCCATTGGATCGGCGACCGGCAAAGCGCGCCGTTGCTGCTGCATTATGGCACCGAAGCACAGCGGCAGGCGTTCCTGCCCCGCATCTGCCGCGCGGAAATCTTCTTCTGTATCGGCATGAGCGAGCCCAATGCCGGTTCCGACCTGGCCAGTGTGCGGACCCGCGCCGTGCGGGAAGCGGATGGCTGGCGCCTCAATGGCCAGAAGATCTGGACCACTTACGCCCATAAGTCCCATTACATGATCGGACTGGTGCGGACCAGCGGCACGCCGGAGGACCGACAAAAGGGCCTGTCCCAGTTCCTGATCGACCTGTCGCTGCCTGGCGTGACTGTCCGCCCCATCCGGCTGGGGACCGGCGACACGGATTTCAATGAAGTGTTCTTTGACAATGTGCTGCTGCCTGACGATGCCTTGGTCGGGCCGGAAGGCAATGGCTGGGCGCAGGTCAATGCCGAACTGGCGTTTGAGCGCAGCGGGCCGGAGCGTATCTATTCAAGTCTCGTCCTTCTCGACCTGTGGGCGGCCACCTTAAGCGCCTCGCCGTCGCGCGCCGATGAGGAGCGGCTGGGCAAGCTGCTGGCGCGGCTGGCACCGCTTCGCGCCATGTCCGTTTCCATGACCGGGCTGCTGGTGCAAGGTCGGTCGCCGCTGACGGAAGCGGCCGTGTTCAAGGACATGGGAACGGAGCTGGAGCAGGCCATTCCCGGCGAAATCGCCGATGCCGTGGCGACGCGCCTGGATGCCGCCTGTGATCCGGAGCTGATGCGGACGCTGGCCTATCTCATGCAACTCAATCACGTCTTCTCTCTGCGCGGCGGCACGCGTGAAATTCTGCGGGGCATGATCGCCCGGGGGCTGGGTCTGCGATGAATGATGATAACAGTGTCCTGACCGACAGCTTCCGCCGGCTGGTGGCCGATATCGCTACGCCGGAGCGGACGCGGGTCTTCGAAGCGGCACCGGCGCTTGAGCCTGTGTGGTCAGCGCTGGCCGCATCCGGCTTCCTGGATGCGCTTGTGCCGGAAGATTGCGGTGGGGCGGGGCTGTCCCTTGCCAGCGTGTTTCCCCTAGTCATGATCCTGGGCGAACATGCGGTGTCGCTGCCCTTTGCGGAGACCATGATGGCCCGGGCCCTGCTGGCCACCAACGGCCTGCAGGCACCTGACGATGCCGCCATCATTCTGGCGCCGCCGTCGCCCATTCTGCCCAATGGTGCGGCGGCGACGCACGCTCTGGTGAATGACGGTGACCGGATCGCCCTGGTCCGGCTGGCGGGCGTCGGGGAGGATCCCTTTCGCGCCGGCGGGGCGACCGGCATTCGGATCGGTGACCGGCTTTGCGATCTGCCTGCCAACGAGTTCGATCTCGGGCTGGCCGCCGCCGGACTGGCGGCAGCACAGATGGCGGGGGCGATGTCCCGTCTGCTTTCCATGTCCCTGCGCTATGCCAATGAACGGCAACAGTTCGGTCGCCCCCTGGGCAAGTTCCAGGCCATCCAGCAGCAATTGTCGGTGATGGCGGAGCAGGTCATTTCCGTACAGGTCGCTGCCCGCACCGCCATGTCCGGCGCTGGGTTCAACGTGACCGGTGTCGCGGCGGCCAAGGCCCGAGCCAATGAGGCGACACATCTTGTCAATGGCATCGCCCATGCCGTTCATGGTGCCATTGGTGCCACCGAGGAATTCGACCTGCAGCTCTATTCTCGCCGCTTGAAGCAGTGGCAGTTGGCGTTTGGATCGGAAAGTTACTGGGCCGGTCAGCTTGGTCGTCTGCGTATTCTTGCCGGCAGTGCAACCAGCGCCGATTTCATTCGTGACCATCTTTGCGACGGCGCCGCCTGAAGGCCATTTATATGGGGTGTGAGATGAGTGATGCGTATCATTCGCTGTGCTGGGAAGATGTCGAGGAAGGTCAGGAACTGCCATCCTTCACCTATGAACTGAGCCTTCTGCGACTGGTCGCCTTTGTCCGCGCGACGGGGCTTTATGATTTCGTCCATCATGACAGCCGGTACGCCCGGGCGGTGGGTGCCAAGGATGCGTTCATCTCCACGACACATCTGGCGGGCCTGTTCAGCCGCCTGATCACTGACTGGTCGGGGCCGGGCAGTGTTCTGCGCCGCCTGACCTTCCGGATGACAGCGCAATCCCTGCGCGACGACATCCTGCTGGTGACCGGCAAGGTCGCGCGCAAATACCGCGGTGCAGACGGCGCCTATCTTGTCGACCTGGAAGAAATCAACGTAGCGCACGCCAACAGCCCCAGTGCGGCGGCCGCCACGGCGACCCTGGAGATGCCGTCGCGCACCGATGCGCTGCCGGCCATTTCCCGCCAGCGGCCGGTGGCGGATCTGGTCTTGCCCAATGATGACATGCCCGACTTCGCGCGCGCCATGCTCGGCATCGTCCGAGAGGGCAACCGGGAACCGAAGCTGCCGCTGACCAGCGGTGATATCCATCTGTGGTGCGAGGCGCTGGAGGACTGGAGTCCCCTTTACTGGGATGCCGATTTTGCCGCCGCGTCGCCTTATGGCGGTATCATCTCGCCGCCCGTGGGCATGTTCTACGGTGCCGATTCCTCGCTCAATGTCGGATTGGGCTATCGCAAGCCGGGCGCCGTGGCACCGGAAGCGGTCAAGCAAGGCCTGACCGGGATGCCATTGCTGCAAGCGCTGCGCGAAGGCATCATTACCGGTGGCTGCCCTTTCCCGCCACCCGATTGCCCTGAAGCGGTTGTCACCCAGGCCAGCTTTGAATTCTATGCGCCCGTTCGTGTTGGTGACAGCTTGCGCACCGAGCAGAAGCTGCTGACATGTTCTCCCCGCCGCAAGACGAAGCTGGGTGAGGGCCACTTCCTGACGTCGGAGAACATTCTGTTCAATCAGCGGGGCGAACTGGTGAAATCCGTCACCATGAGCCTGTTCTGCTACAAGGCCTGAGCGTTGGTGGGGAACGGGGAGGTGCGTCATGATCGGTGAGTACCAAACCATCTGCTATGAGGTTGGTTGCGGGATAGCCATTGTGACGCTGCACCGCCCCAGAGCATGAACAGCATCAACCCCGTCATGGTATGGGAATTGTTGCAGGCGTTCGACGCGGCGGACGCCGTTGATACGGTCAGGGTCGTCATCCTCAGGGGGGCTGGGCAGCGCGCCTTCTGTGCCGGGGTCGAATATAACAAGACATCATGTCATTCATAGGAAACGAACCGGAGGGATACGCGATGCAATTTGTAGATATTGTCTACGAACAACGCGGTCGGGGGGCATGGATTCGCCTGAACCGCCCGGACGCGTTGAATACAATCAATCCCGGGCTGGCCCGCGAATTTGATGCGGCGCTGGATCTCGCCGAAGAGAATCCTGAGATAGTGGCAGTTGCCGTAACCGGCACCGGCCGCGCGTTTTGCGCTGGTGCGGACCTCAAATTTCTAGGCGACCTACTGCAAGAAAATAGCGAACACGAGAGCGCCGATTTTCAGAACCAGTTGATGGAGCTGATGCTGCGGCTGGAGAAGTTCCCCAAGCCGGTCATCTGCGCGGTGAACGGTGTTTCGACTGGCGGCGGCACTGAACTGCTGCTTTGTTGCGATCTGGTGATCGCCGTGGCAAGCGCGAAAATTGGCGATGGCCACGCCAATTACGGGCTTCTGCCGGGGGGCGGCGCTTCGATACGCCTTCCCCGAAAGATCGGACCGACACGGGCCAAGTACCTCCTGTTCACTGGGGAGCTACGGTCGGCAGCGGAACTCGTCGCATGTGGCCTCGTGAACGAGGTCGTGGAAGACGGTGCTCTGGAAGCGGCTGTCGACGGGCTTGTAGACAAGCTGTCGTCCAAAAGTCCGCTTGCCCTGAAGCAGGTCAAAATGCTGGTGGATGATGGGCTGGAACAGCCTCTGGATACCGCCTTGAGGCTGGAACTGCTGGCCAGCGCCTTGCACAATCACAGCCATGACATGCACGAAGGCGTCGCCGCCTTCAATGCCAAACGCAAGCCCAGCTTCAAGGGCTGTTGAACCGCGAGTGCCCGTACGTGTTGCTGACAGCTTGCGCACCGAGCAGAAGCTGCTGACCTGTTTTACCCGCCGCAAGACGAAGCTGGGTGAGGGCCATTTCCTGACGTCGGAGAACACCCTGTTCGTTCAATCAGCGGGGTGAATTGGTGAAATCCGTCACCATGAGCCTGTTCTGCTACAAGGTTTGAGTGTTGGTTGGCAACGGGGAGGTGAGCCATGACCGGTGAGTACCAGACCATCTGTTATGAGGTTGGTTGCGGAATAGCCACTATAACGCTGAACCGCCCCCAGAGCATGAACAGCATCAACCCCGTCATGGTGCGGGAGTTGTTGCAGGCGTTCGACGCGGCTGACGCCGATGATACGGTCAGGGTCGTGATCCTCACGGGTACCGGGGAGCGCGCCTTCTGTGCCGGGGCCGATATCACAGCCGGTGCGGCCACGTTCGATTACGCACAGCGGGAAGGAGCGTTGCGCCCCGATGTCGAGCCGGATGGAAATGTCCGCGATGCGGGAGGGCTGGTTGCCCTGCGCATCTTCAATTCCCTGAAACCGGTAATTGCGGCCATTAACGGCGCGGCGGTGGGGGCAGGGGCGACTATTCCGCTTGCCGCCGATCTACGGCTGGCGGCCACGACGGCGCGTTTCGGCTATGTATTCGCTCGTCGCGGGATCGTGCCGGAATCGGCGTCGGGCTGGTTCCTGCCGCGGATTGTAGGCATCTCCACCGCCTTGGAATGGTGTCTGTCCGGCAGGTTGGTTCCAGCCACAGAGGCACTGGAGCGAGGGCTGGTGCGGTCGGTCCACCCGCCTGGGGAGCTTCTGGCTGCTGCACGGGAAATCGCCCAGGAGATCGTGGAGAATGCCGCGCCCGTTTCCGCGGCTCTAACCCGCCAGATGCTGTGGCGCATGTTGGGTGCATCGCATCCGATGGAGGCGCACCGTCTCGATAGCCGGCTTGTGCAATCAATAGGACTAGGTCCGGATGCACGCGAGGGGGTTGCGGCCTTTTTGGAAAAGCGGTCACCGGCCTTCAGGGGCCGCGTATCGACCGACATGCCGAAACTGTTTCCATGGTGGAAGGAGCCGGGTTTTCAAGCCGAATAAGGCCCGGCTACCGGGTCGCAGATGCCGGACCGGCTCAGCAACTGTTGGACAAGGAGGTGATCTGATCGGGTGCACTCTGATTTCTATGCAAGCTGCATCTGATGGAGGGACGTTAAATTGTCCTCAAAGTCCAGAACCAGACGCGTCGTAATCGACTTCTCCACTGATCTCGCGCCCTTTTTGGTGCTGATCGGCACGCGCCTTTCTCATCAGGGCCTTATCATTGGCTCGTTCGAGGCTCCGGCTAATTCGGGAACCTGGGTCGCAACTCCCCACCTAAGCATGGTCATACATGATGGAGAGCCCTTTGAACTGGGTTGGAAACCACAAGGTGCATTGGAAACCCAACGCCATGTCGTCAACGCTGGTCAGTTCCATCTGTTTCCGCCCGATCATTTCATTCATGTCGACTGGGCTGGCAATCAGCGAATATTCGCGGTCGCCTTCACGCAAGGCTTCATCGAGCGCACATTGGCGGAAACCTTCAGTGGGAGAATACCCGACCTCAAGCCGATGGTCGCCGTGGACAATCCCGCGATCGGGAAGCTGATCGACTGCTTGCGCGAGGGGATGGAGGAGACGGGTCCCACAAGCCTCCTCTATCTTGATCACATTGGCGCGATGCTGCTTCTCAAGCTGTATGAGACTTTCGGAGATGCAGGCCGGCCCGCGCCGGTCATCGGTGGCCTCGGCAGTTCACGGCAGCGGCGTGTTGTCGAATATATCGAGGCACGCCTGGGGGAGGAGCTGAATCTCGGCCATTTGGCCGCCGAAGTCGGGCTCACCCGATACCATTTTATCCGGGCCTTCCGGGTCAGCCTGGGCACTTCTCCCTTCCGCTATCTCAACAAGCGGCGCATCGCGCGGGCCCAGCAATTGCTGCTCGATCCGCACCTGTCGATCACCGAGGTCGGTCTCACCCTGGGCTTTTCGAGCCACAGCCATTTCACTGAGACCTTCCGGAAGATCACGGGAACGACACCGTCACAGTTTCGCAAGGACCGGCGATGAAGCGGTTGCCCGAGCGGGGCATTTGTCACCGAGTTTACCCTTGGGCGATTTGTCGATTTGCAGTACGGAGTCCAACAGGTGCTTCCGGACTGCGATGAAGACTCTGACGGGAGGCAAGAACATGAGTGAATTGAACCCGGATGTTCAGGATGAGGTGCCTTGGTCGGAGACCATCACCCCCTATGATGAAGCGCATTATATCACTTATGTCCGGTTGCTCGATGCCGAGGCATCGGGAGCCGATTGGCAGGACGTTGCCAGGATCGTCTTGCATCGTGACGCGCTATTGGACAAGGATCGAGCCCACCACTGCTGGATCTCCCACCTGCGGCGGGCTCAATGGATGGCTACCAGCGGCTATCGTCACCTCCTGATGGCGGAAGACACACGTCGATAATAGTCTTGCGCGCTTATCAACTGAATGAAGTGGATGAATTGATTTCATGGTCTGGTCTCCAGCTTTAGAGTTAATCAAATCAGGATAAGCTTCGATTTTGTAAGTTTATTCATTATGAATTACTGATGGTTATGAAATTTCTATATTGATTGAATTTCTTTCCCCGCAATGTCCCGGTAGGCATCGCAACCTGACGAAAGACGTTCATCAATGTTGTGATGAAGCTGCATTTGTCGTCTGCTATTCGAGCATTCGGCGCGATGTTTCAGTTGTCGTTGGGTCTGCAAGGCCCATGCGGCCAACGGGAGGCTACCGTGCAACGACAATCTCGATGCCCCGAATTTCCGGTGCGGCCAGACTGGCGCGATCCAGAACAATACCGGCCGCTGCTGGCCCTGGACAAGGCGGGCTGGGCGGCAGAATGGCTTCGCCGGTCTCCCGATTTTGCGGACGTTCTCAAGAGCTTCGCCGAAAAGGTCCGGACAACCCACCGGCCCGTAGATGGGCCACGGATCATCATTCTATCCGACCTGCCTGTCGATGCCCGCTGGGGGGTGATTTTTTGCCGATGCCATCGAACCGGACGTCACCTTCTGGTATCCGTCGCTGGCACCTGCCGTCCTTACCGTCGACGCGTCCTGCACAGAACCCGACGCAGAGGACGTTTTCGATATGCGGCGGCTTCAGCAGCTTGCCGTTGTTCTGAAAATCTCCGGCGGGGCTGAACATGTTCTGTTCAGCGACGGTTGCCATCATCTCCAACTGATGGTGACTGCGGGAACATTGCTATCGGGCCCCGTGCGGCTGCGCTGCACGATTACCGACGTGCGGTTCAGAGAAGAAAGCCTGCTGGCCATCCACCGCTTGATGCAACTCCACCGTTCCGGTCGATTGCCGCACAAACTCTATCCCACAGACACCCGAGCCCCGCGCTGGATCGAAAAGCTCCGCGCCTTTGATGGGGTCCGCGCCGGAGCCAGCCATCGTGAGATTGCCGCCATCCTGCTGGGCGAACGGGAGGTCCGGGAGAACTGGAACGGCCATTCCGACTATCTGCGTCTGCGAATCCAGCGGCTGGTTCGAGACGCCTGGCGAATGGTGCGTGGCGGCTATCGTGATCTGCTTCGCTCGAGGGGAGCAACATGAACCGGGGGGCGGAACTGCCGTTGGCCAGCGGAGAGCGAGAGGGCGGCTGGAACCTTCGTGACGGGCTCTGGCAGGCAGGAAAGGGAGCTTGCCGGGTGCCTTGTCAGCAACCCAACCGGAAGGAGACTGCGTGATGAAGACCCTGAAATTTGCTCTGCCGGTGCTGATCCTGATTGGGATTGGCGCTGGTGTACTCACGCTATGGCCCGAGGGCCGTGCCGAACAGGAGGGGCCAGCCACGGTCATTGATGCCGGCGTACTGGAGATTGCCGGTTCCCGGCACCGGCTGGCTGGCATCGTGCCGCCGCTGCCCGACCAGCACTGTGTTGATCGCAAGGGCACGACCCGGCCCTGCGGGCAGGAGGCCGCCCAGGGCTTGCGGGAACTGGTGAGCGGCACGCCTGTGTATTGTCGGCCTCATCCCGGCAGCGCCGACCTGTCCGACTGCTTCGTCGGCGGCACGTCCCTGTCGGAGCGGATGGTCCGTGGAGGCTGGGCATTGGCCTGCCGGTTCGGCCGGGAAGACCTCAGCAATTGGGAGAACAATGCAAGGTTCCTGGCCTTGGGCCTGTGGCGGGGTGGGTTCGTTCCACCGACACCGACCGACCAGTGTGCGGGGTGAATGGGTGGAGAGTCAGAGGTGGGACGGATTTCCGGGTGACGGGCCACAGCCGGGGGAGAGGCTTCCGGCACCCGTCCTGGAGATGATGTGCCATGACCCAGGTAGAAATCCTCGACGCTGCCCCCGACCGGAGCGGCGGCTACAAGGTGGACGTGACCCGTGGCCAGCGGATCGGCCGGGTGTCGTCCGAATGGTTCTCGCGGCCGGATGAAGAGCGCTTCCTGTCGCTGTCCGACCTCTATGCCTCCGTCCGGTCGCGGATGGAGCGCAGCCGGACCCGGACCCTGCCCAGCGCCGACATCCGCGTGGAGGCGAGGAGTGACAATCCCGAGAAACTGCCCCTGCTGCTGCCGGGCAGCGACCGGCCCGTGGCGCCCACGCATTGGAGCTTTGGCCAGTTGGCCAGCCTGGTCGGTGCCCCGGCTGCCTATCTGCGGCAATTGCCGGCAGCGTTGGCCGGGATCAATCTGCAGTACGGCCTGACTTCGCACCGGGGCGAACAGATCAAGACGCTGGAAATCGAAGACGGCCGCACCGAACTGCGCGCCGTCACCGGCCCCGATTATGGCCGCATCTTCGATCATGAACTGGTCGAGGCGGTACAGCGCATCGCCGGCAACGGCACGGGGGATACGCGCTGGAAGGTGCCGGGCGTGCTGGACTGGTCCACGGGCGTCTATAATCCGCGCGTGGACATTACGCGGGACACGACGACGCTCTACGCTTCCGACAGGGACGTCTTTCTGTTCCTCGTTGACGATCTGAACCCCATCGAGGCGGGAAGGCTGCCGGACGGCTCGCCGGATCTTTATTTCCGCGGCTTCTACTGCTGGAACAGCGAGGTGGGCGCCAAGACCCTGGGCATGGCCAGCTTCTATCTGCGGGCTGTGTGTCAGAACAGGAATATCTGGGGCGCCGAGGATTTCCAGGAGATTGCCATCCGGCATTCCAAATATGCCCCGTCCCGCTTTGCCCATGAGGCCGCACCCGCCCTGACCCGTTTCGCCGAGTCCTCGCCCATGCCCTTCATTAATGGCATCCGGGCGGCGCGGGAACAGATCGTCGCCCGCGACGATGATGACCGCATGGAGTTCCTGCGCAAACGCGGTTTCTCCAAGGTGGAAACCGGCAGGATCAACGAAACCGTGCTGGCAGAGGAGGGGCGCAAACCAGCTAGTATTTTCGATTTCGTGCAGGGCATCACGGCCGTGGCCCGCGACAAACCCCACCAGGATGCCAGATTGGAGATGGAGGGGCGGGCCAAGAAGCTGCTGGACCGGGTGGCCTGACCGGTGGCCGGGGGGGCGGCTCCGGGCGTTTCGAGGCAGAGGAGGGCAGGGGCTTTGCGACGGGCTGCCAGGTGGGAGAGAGGCTTCCACCGGCCCGTCGTGGAGAAAATCCATGGCTGCCAATACCGCCAAGATCGTCCTGAGCCGGTCCCAGGACATTCCGTTCAACAAGCTGGTCCTGTCTCAGGCCAATGTCCGCAAGGTCAAGGCCGGCGTGTCCATCGCCGACCTGGCCGAGGACATCGCCAACCGCACGCTGCTGCACGGCCTGCCCGTCCGTCCGCGGCTGGATGCCGAGGGCAAGGAGACGGGCATCTACGAGGTGACGCCGGGCGGGCGGCGCTATCGGGCGCTGGAACTGTTGGTCAAGCAGAAGCGCCTCTCCCGTACCGCGCCTATCCCCTGCGTCATCCGCACCGGGGGATTGGGCGAGGAGGACAGCCTGGCCGAGAACCTGCAACGGGTGGCGTTGCACCCGCTCGACCAGTTCCGCACCTTCCAGACCCTGCGCGACAAGGGCCTCAGCGAGGAGGACATTGCCGCCCGGTTCTTCATCACCACGGCGGTGGTCAAGCAGCGGCTGCGCCTGGCCTCGGTGTCGCCGAAGCTCCTGGACCTCTATGCCGAGGACGGCATGACGCTGGAGATGGTGATGGCCTTCAGCGTCAGCGACAACCATGAACACCAGGAACAGGTGTGGGCCTCCTTGACCCAGCCCTGGCAGCGCGAGCCCTATCACATCCGCCGGGCACTGACAGCCGGCAGCATCCCCGCCCATGATAAGCGGGCGCAGTTCGTGGGGCTGGACGCGTATGTCGCCGCCGGTGGGCCGGTGATGCGCGACCTGTTCACGCCCGACGATGGCGGCTGGCTGGGCGATGTGCCGCTGCTGGAACGGTTGGCGGCGGATAAGCTGGCCAAGGAAGCCGAGGCGGTGATGGAGGAGGGGTGGAAGTGGATCGAGGTCGAAATCGACTTCCTCTATGGCCATGCCGCCGGCCAGCGCCGCCTGCGCGGCGAGGTGATCGCTCGCACGGAGCAGGAGGAGGTCCGCTACGCCGAGCTTCAGGATGAATATGACCGGCTGGCCCATGAGCATGACGATGATGGCGAAATTTCGGAGGAGGTGGATCAGCGCCTGACGGCGATTTCCGGCGAGATCGCCGTGCTGGAGCAGCGGCCCGTCTGCTACGACCCGGAAGAGGTCGTGCGGGCCGGCTGCTATGTCAGCATCGGGTCGGACGGACAATTGCGGGTCGAGCGCGGCTATGTCCGGCTGGAGGATGAACCGCGCGTCGAAGAACCGGTTGCACCGGACGCCGACCCCGCCGAGGGAGGCGGCGATGGGGATGGCTCCCGCATCCCGGCTGCCGCCCATGCTGCCCATACCGGCGGTTCCGTCAGCCAGGAGCCCGAACCGGAAGACGAGGGGTTGAAGCCGCTGACCGAACGGCTGGTGATGGAACTGACGGCCTATCGGACCCTGGCCCTGCGCGATGCCCTGGCCCGGGACCCGGACACGGCCTTCATCGCAGCACTGCACCTTCTGTGCCTCCAGCTCTTCTACCATCGCAGCTCCAATTCCTGCCTGCAGATCACGGCGCGGAGTCCCGGCTTCATGGCGGAACCTCCGGGGCTGGCCGACAGCATCCCGGCCCAGTCCATCAATGCTCGGCACGCGAACTGGGTGCAGCAGTTGCCCCAGGACCCGCATGATCTCTGGGATGTGCTGGTGGGTTTCGATGCCGACAGCCGGGCGGCACTGTTCGCCCATTGTGTGGGCCTGACGGTGCATGCCGTGCAGTCGTCCGGTGAATACGGGCCGGAGAGCCGGCGGCACGCCGACGGGTTGGCAGCCGCCCTCCAACTCGACATGGCGGCGGTGGGATGGTTGC